>JBJESA010000292.1:0-25543 GCA_051882535.1 Oscillospiraceae bacterium | reverse complement strand
GTTGCAAAAACCGCGGCGATGAGCCGCGGTTTTTGCATTTGTATTTGTGCTTGAAAAAGAAATGAAAATGTGGTACAATAACATTGCAATCGGTAGCTTATAAAATCGAGGAGTGCTTGATGGGAATTTTCTTAATTCCGGGAACGACTTGTTCAAGATAGCGGTTAATTCTCCGATTTATAAAGAATATTGAAATGATTGCGGGAGTTAACATTTATTCCGTGCAAGGGTGTTGACTCTCCCGCTATGGTTATCGAACAGAAGTTATTGAAAAGGACGAAAGCGATTTATTATGAACAGATTCAGAATAATTCAAACTGCTATTGCCATTTTGCTTATAACATTAACGCTTTGTGCCTGCAATAATGTCGAGATGCAAACGCAAAGCCAAATCAATTCCGAGGAACAGTCGGGGAGCCAAACCACGTCCGAGGAGCAGTCGGAGAACCAAATCAACTCTGAGGAGCAGTCGGTTAGCCAAACCACTTCCGAGGAGCAATCAGAGAGCCAAACCATGTCCGAAGAACAACCCGAAAGCCAAATCGGCGAAAAACCGATTTCACCGTGGACTTACCAAAGCCTGCTGGGAAAAGGAATGGACGTTGACTGGTCAAAGACAAGACAAGGTAAAATGTACTACAACGCCAAAGCTGCCGAGGATTTTGCGGCGGCGGGTGTTTCGCACGTTCGTATTCGTATTGCCGACGAGGTTAACAGCGAACTGCTGGAGGGGTTGGACAGACAGATTAACGATTGTCTGAAAAACGGCATTATTCCCGTAATTGCTTATCAAGCAGATGAATTTAAAAACGAACCCGATGAGGAGAATATGCAAAAGTTTGTGCAGTGGTGGGGTACGGTTGCCGAGCATTACCGCAATGCGTCTTATCTGGTTTCGTTTGATTTGCTGATTGAGGCAACCGATAGCCTGAACAAGCAGCCCGAAAAGCTCAACGAGATTTATGAGCGTGCGGTAACGGAAATCCGTAAAACAAATCCGAACCGAATACTCATTATTTCACCGCGGCTGCGTTCGGACGCTGCATATCTGAACGAGCTTATAATTCCCACGAATCACAACGGCTATTTAATGGCAGAGTGGCATTTTTATGCCGCAGGTCCGAGCAAAACCAACGAACGCAAGCTGTGGACAACCGGCACGGAACAGGAAAAAGCTCTGATTAACGAGAAAATCGAACTTGCACTCTCGTGGCAGAGAAAAACCGGAATACCAACCTGGGTGGGTGCTTGGATGGCGGGAAATTATAATGACGGAAACGATTATTCCGTTGACGAACAGGTTGTGTTCGCAGAATATATGACGGGTTGTTTGACCAAGGCGAAAATCCCGTTTGCTGTCAACTCCGACACCAAATTCTACGACAGGACAAAAAATCAGTGGATTGCTGAAATGCAGCCTGTATTTGACTGTATTTATAGATGAAATTCTGCTTCAGAGCTTACTTTAATTCTTCCCTTAATGAGATAATTTCCAAGTGAAATATGCTTATTCTCCGGTATCAATTGGGGTACACAATCCCCTAAAAAGTGACGAAAATCGATTAATTTACAATTTTTATCCAAACGGCAAGCCGCATTACAATGTAATTTATGCAAATCATCGGGTTAAAAAATGCAGTATACTTTTTCGAACCGGAGGGGCGGTGGTTCGAATCCCTCCCGGCGTGTTCGAGCAACTTAAGGTTGCACTAAAAAACCGCTTAACCAATAGCGTTAAGCGGTTTTTCTTTTGTCTGAAATATCTTGGGAACAGCGTTTTGGCTCAGTTTTGGATACACTTACGAAATCGGAGGTTGTTCGTATCACGAAAACAAAACGTTGAAAAGGGGATATTATCTCTACATCTCAATTGAAGAGCCTTGAAACAATGTTGAGCGAATTGTGGGATAAATCACTCAATTTTCACCCACATCGCCGGATACACAAGTCCGGGTTGTGTTGTCGGGAGAGTAACGCGATTGTAGCCTGTGGGAGTGGGCGTCCTGCCAAGAACACCGTCAATTCCCCAACTGTACAACGCGGAATTATCCTTCGGTATCTTTTTCCGAGCACAGGGATATGCCGGCAGCTTGTCGGGTGAAACCGCTCTGTCAAAAT
Source organism: Oscillospiraceae bacterium (assembly GCA_051882535.1). Taxonomy (GTDB): domain Bacteria; phylum Bacillota; class Clostridia; order Oscillospirales; family Ruminococcaceae; genus CAG-115. Next base: position 23,425 of record JBJESA010000292.1, on the reverse strand, counting down.
ACTGCACAGCCTCGTCCAGAGTCAGAAGAATTATCTTATCATTTCCGCCTGCAATAAGTGCCTTTTCGCTTGCACTGAATGTGTTTTCGTAGAACTCACCATTGAGCCATGCACGGAGTGAACTGTTCGCCCACGATGAGCCGCCGTTCCTGTCGAACGGAAGATAGTCAATCGCACTCTCCGATACAACCAGTGCCATATTTCCGTTTCGTTTTATCACACGCCAACTCAGATTACTTTTACTGTTGGTGAGATTTGCGTTGTATTCTCCGAGGTAGATAGCCATGCTCCAACCTCCACCGTTAAGCACCTCGTTCCTTAGTGAAGCGATATATTTCTGTGCGGGGGGATAGTCCTTTACCTTCAAAAGTTGGGTGTATGCTCTATTTTTATCACCCGAATTTAACGTTTTGATTGCTATATTGAGCCACGAAGCGGAGTAAAGCTCCTTACTGTCCTTGTAGTCCCCGAGTGCTTCAAAAATTGTCATTGCCTTGGACTCCTGATTATCCTCCAGAAGCTGCTTCGCCTGCAAATACCGGGATTCAAGTGCTTTCTCCGCACTGTCTTCATAGCTGCCCAGCCCCTTGTACAGCTCATAAGCGGAGGTGTAATCGTGCGATTCCAATAATGCCTCGGCTTGCCCATATCTGGATTTCAAGAGCATTTTTGCACTGTCGGAATAACGTCCAAGTCCGCTGAAAATGTCAGCGGCTTCTTCAAAATCCCCCTTGTCCAGATAATCCACACCAACCCTATATCGACAGGCACTGGCTCTGTCCATTGAATCGGAATAATAGCCAAGTGCGTCAAATGCGTCCGCCGCAAGCAGCAATTCGCCGCTGCTTTCCATTTTTTCTGCGAGAATGTAGTCGCATTTTTTCACACGCTCCGCAGAATTACGGTGACTTCCAAGTCGTCCAAAAATGCTCCTCGCCTTCTCGATTTCCCCGCCGGAAAGCAGCTCTTCGGCTTGCATATATCGACACTCACGCACCATGGATTTGCTGTTTCCATAGTCGCCGAGGGTTAAAAAAACGGCTTCCGCATCGGCGTAGCGTCCCTCATCATAAAGTGCCTTCGCCCTCTCAAAGCTTTCAGATTCACCGCTTATTTCTGATATTTGGGAAAGACTGATGTCGATTTTTTCTGAGGGTTTTCCGCAAAATCTCGCCAGCAAAATCGCCGCAATTATCGCCAAGCAGACTCCTCCCGCAGCCGACACAATTACAAACGGCGACAAGCACTTTGCAGGCTTTGCGTTTGAGGAATAAACCCCGCTCGGCAAAACCTCAATAGGGTTCTTCGATGATTTTACGGATTGTATCTCCTCGGTCTTTGCGTGAAGATTATTGAGAGCCGCTTCTGCGTGTTTTTTCAGCCGTGCCCTGAGTGCTTCATTTCCGTTCTGCATAGCAAGGCGGTAGTTCTCCGAAACGGTGATATCGGCGGCGAGTTTGTCCAATTCTTCCTCGGTCTTTGCACCCGATTCTATAAGCAGCCGTATGAGTGCCGCTTCGGCAGGCTCGGTCTGCCCGATGCGTTCGCAAATCCTTTTCGCAGACTCGCGGTCGCCATCTTCAAGGAACAGATATGCTCTGCGTACAAGGGGAGATTTTTCCGAAGAAATATTCTCCGTAATTTCCTTATTAAGCAACGCTCTGATGCTGAGAACAAGGTCATGTTCAAAGCCAAGTGCAGAGGCGTCCACAGCCTGAAAGTGCGATAACTCTTCGGGAAGCTCAGCAGGCGTGATTCCGTTCAAAATCGGAATAATCGCCTTTCCTGCCAATCCCTCGGACGAAAATCGTCCAAGAACGCCGCTTACGAAAACATCGTCAAGGCAGTTCTTCACCGAGCAAATCACAAGCATTACTTTCGCGGAATTAAGTGCACCGGATATGTACGGTTCCCATTCGCTGCCTGCCTTATCCTCAAGCGTTATTTTTGGAAAAAACACGCTTAGCCCCTGCACAGAGAGCCTTTTATACAACTCGGAAGCACATTTTACATCCTCAGCAGGAAAGCCGTTTTCGTTATTTTCACGGCAGCACAGAAATATATCGAATTTTTGTCCCGCAGCAATCTCCGCTATCTCGCGGCACTTTTGATCAATGTGCAGTGCAGTCTGCTCGAAGAATTCCCGCTGTTCTCCGTCCGCGAAACGAAGTGCCTGATGGTAGTCGCTGTCTGTCAGAAAAGAGTGTGCCTGAGTTTTGTTAAGCGAAACCCCGCCATCAAGGAAAAAACCCACTCCGAAACGGCACAAAGCAAGTCCCCAGTATAAATCGGCGTCAGTAGGAGAAAGCTGCACCATTCTCTCGAAAAGCTCGACTGCCTTGTCGTATCTTCCTTCTGCACGAAGCTGCTCAGCTCTGGTGATAAGCTCCCGCTTTTCCTCGCTGTCGAGCAGCGGAACGCTCTGTAGCCTGCCGCAGCCACGGCACTCGCATACGCGGCTTTCCGAAAGCTCCAGTGCCGCACCGCAAAATCTGCAATTAAAAGCTGCCATCAGTATTCACCCAATTCTATCCACATAGCAGGTCGAATGCCAATCCTCCCGTCCGTATAAAGCGTGTTTTTATCAAAGCCGCCCATACTATCAACAGAGCAAACCCGCATTTCATTGCCGATATCCCTCAGCCAGTAGGGATCGCCGAACCATCTCGCATAGCTAACTCCGGGTTTAAGCGTGGGCTTTACCGCCTGTTCCAGCTTTTTCTCGCCCCATTCGGAGTAATCCGTGCGGAGCGTGCCGCGAGTGAGGTAAGTGAACGCTTCTTCCTTACTGAGGATAAACACGCGGTCGGTCGTTATGTTTTTGTTGCTGTCAATCAGGACGGTTTCGGCAATTGCCTTCTTATTTTGCTGAGAAAATGCACCGTTGTAAAACGTTGTGCCAAGCCAGTTTCTCACTTCGCTGTCCTTCCAGCAGAGTGCACCGTAGGGCATAAAGTCCACAAGGTACTTTGTTGTTACCAGTGCTCTGTCGCCGTCACGCTTAAGGACAATCCACTCCAGCGGAAGATACTCTCCGTTCTTTCCCTGAACCCAGCCGCCAAAAGTAATTACATCGCCCTGCTTAACATCACGGCGTTTGGCGTTTTCGGTTTCCTTAATCTGTGCCGCCGCATCGGAGTAGCTTCCCAGTTCGGAAAATTGCTTTATTGCGTCGTCATAGTAGCCTGTCTCCCGAAGTTGAACGGCGAAGTGGTATTTTGCGTTTTTCGCAAGTTCCCTGCAGTCCTTATAGCCGCCAAGTTTTTCATATATCGTGAGTGCTTCGGTGTATTCTCCATTCTTGCAAAGCACTCCCGCATTGAGATAATTTGCCTCGGTAATATAATCGTCTGTTTCGGTGGAATTTCCAGCACTCTCGAAAGCCTCTATCGCAGGAGTATAATACCCGCGGGAAAGGAGGGATTTTCCCTTTTCCAGATACGCTGACTCTATCATTTCAGCGGAATCGGAGTAGTCCTCAAACTCGGTGAATATAGTTATCGCTTCGTCATACTGACCAGCGGCAAGATATTTATTTGCCAAACGATAGTTCATTTCCGGAAGTTTTTCCGTGCTGTCCTTGTAGCCGCCAAGGTCGGTGAATATGGCGATTGCCGCTTGGTAATCACCCGTATTTGCCAGCTTGCAGGCGTTTTTGTAACGGCACTCGTCTGCTCGCTCGGGACTGTCGGAATATTCTCCTAGCACAGAAAACTGCTTTGCCGCCTCTTCAAACCTGCCGCCTGATTCAGCCAGCTCTGCGGCACTGTATCCCGAACGCAGCACGAATTCCTTGCTGTCGGCGTATCCGCCGAGGGATACGAACAGGCTCTGTGCCTCGCCAAAATCTCCGCTGTCAAAGAGCGATTTTGCATGTGAGTACATCGTCTGGGTAAGCCGCTCTTTACTGTCGGAATAAACCGAGAGTGAGCGGAACAGCGATTCCGCTTCGTCAAACTCTCCATTCTCTGCAAGGGCACAGGCTTTTTCATAAGTCGTCTGTGCAACTTTGTCAGGTCGCTTCAGTTCGGAAAACAGGGCGATTGCCTCGTCATAGTCGCCGCTTTCAAGATAGCTTTCCGCTTTATTAAGACTTGATGACTGTGTAACGTACTTTCCAATCTTCACCGAAACACCAATAATCGTTATAAGGCAAGCCGCACTCGTACACGCAATAGCGACAATACGCCTCATTTTCTTATTGTGGAGGGAGTGTGCCTGCTCCTCGGCCAGGCGTTGGGTTTCGCGGCGTATTTGCTCCTCTTCAAAAGCCTTTATCATCGCTTCACAGCGTGTCAGGAGCGAATCGCTGTCCTTGTAACCGACAAGTCCTCTCAGTATCGATTGTGCATCAAGCAGCATTTGCTTGTTATTCGCTGTTTGGATAAGCTGTGCTGCACGAAGATATGCCTGTTCCCTTTCAGCGGCGATTCTTTGTGCGGAAAGTGCCGCAGCTTTTTCTCTGAAAAGTGCGGTTTCGTTTTCAAGCCACGACTTTATCGCCTCGTCACCAAAGCGTAATATTTTTGCATAGTTTCCCGAAGTGGTGAAATCCTCTGTGCACTCGTAAAGCAAATTTTTGTCGGCAATGTGGAACTGTGCAAGCAGCTTTATAAGGTAAGCCTGTGCGTTTTCCGGCTCGCAATCGAGAGCATTTTCGCAAAGCTCGTCTGCACGCATAAAATCCCCATCTTCGAGGAACAGCTCGGCTCTGCGGAGCATTCCCGAAACATCGGATATGGGATTTGGTGCTGCGGTTTCGACAGCTTCACTTGGCGATTTGGCAAGGATTTTTCTTATGCCGCGGATAAGTTCTTCCTGAAAATCAGGAGCGGACATATCCACTGCCTGAACGTGGCTGAATTCCTGCGGCAAATGCTCCTTCAGCATTCCCTTGTACAAAGCAACAAGTGTTCCTTCGCCCTTTTCTGTCATGCGGGCGAGGTATCTGCTCCACTCGTTTCTTACCCAGACCGCATTTATATTTTCGGGAGAAGTACCGACAACCAGCATAAGCCTTGCGGAATTGAGTGCCGCGAAAATATACGGTTCATACTCCATTCCCGCTTTGCTCTCAAGGGTTACTCTCGAAAAGAACACCCTCCAACCCTCGGCAGAAAGCACTTTGTATAGCCCCGCCGCAAGCACAGAGTCCTCGGTGCGTCTGCCGCTGCTGTCGGTTTCTTTATAACAGATGAAAATATCGTATGGCTTCTCATTCAGCGAAACGGAAAGTATTCTCTCCCGTAGTTCCTCAAGCTTTTGTGCTTCAAGTATGTATATTCTACGCTGGTCGCCGTTTGCGGCAAGCTTCACCGCACGGCGGTAATCCTCGTTATCAATAACGGAGGTGTACTGAATCTTGTTTATGGTGGGAACTCGCTTGTGAGAAATCGGCTCTTCAACGTATTCGACGCCATAGGTGCACAGCACTTTTGCCCAATAAATATCGGGATCATCGGGAGACATCTGCACAATCTGCTCATAGAGCGACAGTGCACGTTCGTACTCACCCGACCGATGTAGTTCATCCGCCCGCTCCCACAACAGAGCTTTCTCATCAAAATCAAGTATTGGGATAGTCTGCAAAACTCCGCAGTAATCGCACTTGCAGACGGACATTTCTTTTCGGATTTCAAGCCGTGCTCCGCAGCACCTGCACAACAAGACTGACATACTTCGCCCCCCTATTTTTTTACAATTATACCATAGAAAAAGTCTCTTGTCAACCCAAATCGGTAGGCTTATTTATGATTGTGTTCACGAATGATGTGAGAATTCAAAACAAGGGAAGTTGTTTTCGGCGGGGTATAATACTTTTAGACACACTTTTCAATCTGTCTTATGGGCTGCAACAATTTTTCCCTCCAGCCTGGTTATTCCGTAGTCTATCTTGATTTTTTCGTTGAGATAGAGCTTTTTGAAACAGGAAATTATACGTCGTGCCACGATATCGCCATTTGCTTCGTTTGCGTCCATTAAGATTACAATAATTTGTCGGCTGGAATATCGAGTTGAAACGTCTATTCTGCGTAAAGAAGTGTAAATTGCTTTGTCAAGCATCTCCATTGCGGCTTCGGTTTCCTCAATAGCGGGTTCGTCCGTGCCGTCAGCATTGGACAGTGTGAAAAGTATGGTTTGAACGTCTCTGCCGCTTCGCTCGACAAATCTTCTGATGAAATTGTAGACGTGGTGGAAGCTGTCGAAATCGAGAAGGAAGGCACCATTTCCGCTGTCTGCACGGCTGAGGATTTCCCCGAGGTAGCCAAGGTCGACATTGGTGGCGGAGCGGCTTATCTCGTCCTCGCTCCTATCGCTGAAGAAGTGGAAGGAATTCTTGCCGTTCTGCTTGACATAATAGAGTGCTTTATCGGCAGAATTGTACAGCTTGGTGAAGTCCATACCGTCCCCGGGCGTCTGGGCAATACCGATTGATACGGAGGAGTTTGTTTCAAACTTGCATTCCTCGAGCTTGAAGCACAGGTCGGAGATGATATCCGAAGCACGGTTGCTTATTTCGCTCTTGGAAGTCAATCCGTTTACGAATACCACAAACTCATCGCCGCCTATTCGACAAAGGATATCGCCTTCCTCGGCGTATTTTTCCAGTGTTTCGGCAAACATTTTAAGCGTTTTATCTCCCGCAATATGACCGTAGTTGTCGTTGATTGCCTTAAAATTATCCATATCAATCATCAGCAGTGCACCCGCAGTGCCCTCGGAAATAAGACGATTGACGTTTTCCTCGGTGTAGGCACGATTCCACAAGCCCGTCAATGCGTCCTGGCGGGACTTGGTTTTGATATCGGTGACCTCCTGAGTCTTTTCCTCAAGACGATTGGCAAGGCTTCTGCGTAAATCCTCCAGCTCCAGCACCCTGCCCACACGAGAGAGAATAACACTCGGGACGAAGGGCTTTGCAATAAAGTCGATTGCACCTGTTTCAAAGCAGCGGGTTTCCGTTGCGGCGTCGTTATCGGACGTGAGGAAGATAATCGGGATATCGGCACAGCTTTCCTTCTCGCGAATTTTCGAGTAAACCTCAAATCCGTCCATTTCGGGCATATTGATATCCAGTAAAATAAGGTCGCAGGTGTTCTTATCCAGAAATGTAAGAGCCTGCGAGCCGTGCGTTACCGTAATAACTCGATAATGTTCGTTCAAAACCGTCTTTGCGGCAGATAGGCTTACTTTATTGTCATCAACAATCAGTATCGTCTTCATAATAATGCCCTTTCTGTTTTGGCGTTTTTGTTGTCGGAGAATTCCGCAAAAAATAATTGCGGTTAAAAATTGCTGCTTGCAAAAAGTATATCATATTTACCGCAAAAAATCAACCGGTTTTCACAAAATAACTTAATTTTTTGTAAATTTAGAAAATCCACTTTACAAATGGGACGAAATACATTATAATTAAATTAGAGCCACGCTTAATTTGTAGAACGGGAGATGCGATATGAATGTAATCAGTCAATCCGAAGAAAACTTAGGCCGATGCAACAAGCTGCTAAGAAACACCCAATGGTTCTTGGCGGTATCTATATTCCTGATTGAGATTGTTACGAACATTGTTCTTTACAAGACGGGGAATCCCGATTATCAGGACGGCAAGGTGTATTGGATGTTTTTCCGATACCTGTTTTTAACGTCGATTTTTAATTTCGGTATGATTTTTTTGAGCAGATTGGTGATAATGCTGTTCAAGATTGACATCTACAAGGAAAAACGCGTGCTGATGGTAGCGTTGCTGCTGATGATGATGAGCGTTACCTATTCGCACTACGACTTCTTTATAGTATTCAGTGCGTTTATTGTGCCGATTGTAATTGCGTCGCTGTACGAAAGCAGGCGATTCTATTTTGTTACTACTGTTTTGTGCTTTTTGGGAACAGCACCGGGATTGATAACCAAAATTCTTGACCCCAGATTTTCGTTCGAGGCTATTCCGGAAACTGTACTGACGCTGCTTATTCTGTCTTGCTTTGCCGTTCTTGGCGGGTATATTACGAAGTATCTCTCAAACCGCACCGCTGCACTTGACGACGCATTGGTTGAGGCAGAAGCTGCAAACAGCTCCAAAAGCAATTTCCTTGCAAATATGAGCCACGAAATCCGCACCCCGATGAATGCAATCATCGGAATGACGGAGCTTATTCTCCGCGAGCGTGACATCAGCGAAACCGTTCAGGAGAACTGCTTCAATATCCAGAATTCGGGGCGGAGCTTGCTTGCCATTATCAACGACATTCTCGATTTCTCCAAGATAGAATCGGGCAAGATGGAGCTTATCGAGGATACCTTCAACATCGCTTCCACAATCAATGATGTCATAAATATGGCAGTTACCCGAAAGGGTGACAAGAAGCTGGAAATCATCTTCCACGCAGACCCCGATATTCCCGTGGGGCTGGTAGGTGACGAGATACGCATTCGTCAGGTGTTCGTAAATCTGGTGACAAATGCGATTAAGTACACACGCGAGGGCTGCGTTTCCATCAAAGTATCCCAGACGAAGCACGACTACGGCATAAACCTCACCGTATCGGTGTCGGATACGGGTATCGGTATTTCGGAAGCGGATTTGGAGAAAATCTTCTCCAGCTTCCAGCAGGTGGACACGAAGAAAAATCGCTCCGTAGAGGGTACAGGTCTTGGTCTTGCCATTTCCAAGCTGCTTATTTCGCAGATGGGCGGATTTATCAATGTCACCAGTGAGTACGGAAAGGGTTCTGAATTTAAATTCGTTATTCCCCTTAAGGTCAGCAATCCCGAGCCTTTCATCACGATAAAGGACGCGGAAAAAATCCGTGCAGCGGGATATCTCGACTATTCCAAGTATGACAACCCACGCACTGCAAGCGAATACAAACTGCTTATCAACGAACTCAGGGACACGCTGCATACGGATATTCGGATTTTCGCTTCAATGGAGGATTTGAAAAAAGCGGTCACCGAGGAAAAGTTCTCACACATTTTCATTCTCAAGGAACACTACATACCAAACAGCGAATTTCTTATCAGTCAATCTAAGAAAACAGAGGTTATTGTTATTCAGGACAGGCTTAATGCAATTGAACTGCCAAGCTCAATCAAGTGTATGTTCAAGCCGTTCTACATCTTATCGGTAGCATCGGTGTTCAACCACGACAACATTATCACAAACCTCGGCGAACGCAGGAATACCGCAATTCGCTTTACTGCACCGAGGGCTCGCATTCTCATTGTGGACGACAACCCGATTAACCTCAAGGTAGCGGCAGGTCTTATGCGACCGTATAATATGCAGGTTATCACGGCTGACTGTGCAAAAACAGCCTTTTCCCTGCTACGCTCAAAGGATTTCCACATAGTCTTTATGGATCACATGATGCCCGAAATTGACGGCATTGAGGCAACGCGGATTATCCGCAATATGGAGGGCGATTACTACAAAAATCTCCCCATAATTGCACTTACGGCAAACGCAGTAAACGGAGCACGTGAAACATTCATTGAGGCGGGAATGAACGATTTTATCGCAAAGCCGATTGAACTGAGTGCTCTGGACAGAATGCTTAAATCCTGGCTGCCGGACGAGCTTATCAAAGCACCGACATCGGACGCACAATTCACCGAGGAGAAACGCAAAGTTGCCTTGACTGAGGGCGTTGCTGAAAACGATATGTTCAGCCCCGAAGCGGGCGTATTCTACACAGGCGGAGATGTGGAGGCATATCTAGAAATTCTTGAGATGTATGTTACAAAAAGCGAGCAAAAGCGTAAATACATTCAGGAGCTTTTCGAAGCGAAGTCGTGGAAAAATTACGTTATCGAAGTTCACGCACTGAAAAGTACCTCGCTTACTATCGGCTCGAAAACGCTCTCCGAGCTTGCAAAAGAATTGGAGCTTGCAGGCAAGTCGGGGGACTACAAGCCGATTGAGGAAAAGAACGCTTCCCTGCTCGAAATGTACGAGAAAGTAGCCTCACTTGGTGCGGAGTATCTCGCCAAACAGAAGCCGCAAAAGGCTGAGAGTTCTCCACAAAACGAAATATCGCTTGAACAGCTCACCGAAATTTCGATTGAAGATGTCGAGAGTCTGATTGAAAAAATCCGCTCTGCCTGCGAAGATTTTGACGGTGACGCAGTCGTTGAACTGTGCAAGGAAGCAGCGGGAAAATCCTGCGGCGGGATTGCACTAGAGCCGCTGTTTGACGAGGTCAAGGACTTGGCAGAGGACTTTGAGTATGATGAGACTTCCGCTAAAGCCGATAGTATTGCAGACAAACTTAAAGGCGGTGACGAGAATGAGTGAACAGGTTAAACAAAAGGTCAAAATCGTGGCTGAATGTGTATGCGACCTGCCCAGAACGTGGCTTTTGGAACACAATGTCGATATCGTCTATTTCTCGGTAGAAACCGATCGCGGAGTGTTTGCCGATACAAGCGAAATCACCTCGGAAAATCTGATTGAATACATCATAAGAGGCGGCAAAAAGGCACTTTCAATGGCTCCCTCACCCGAAGCGTACAGGGAAGTATTTGAGAAAAATCTTCAGAAATATGACGAGATTATTCTGGTGACAATCAGCAGTAAAATAAGCCTTGCTCTTCAAAACGCACAGAAAGCACTTGACGGTATGGACGCGGAGAATGTTCGTCGTATTCACCTGTTCGACTCGTGGCATCTCTCGTCAGGGCTGGGACATCTGGTGGTGAGAGCGGCGGAAATGGCGGAGAGCGGGGCTTCGGTGGACGAAATTCTCGCTGCTCTCGAAGTCCTGAAGAACAAAGTATCCACCGGCTTTATTGCGGAGAGCGTGGACTATCTCTACCGAAACGGAAAAGTCTCCGAAAAGGTGAAGAAGATTTGCACCGCGTTTGATATACACCCCATTCTTGCAATGAAAGACGGTGCGTTGGTACTCCAGTCGGTAACGCACGGCAGCTATAGGAAAGCCTGCATTCGTTACATTAAGCGAACACTCCGCAAATCGAAGACCATTGAAAGAAATTCGGCGTATATCACTCATGCAGGGTGCAGCACAAAGATGATTGATTTCATCAAAAAGGAAGTTTCAAAAGTTTATTCGTTTGATAATCTGACAGTAACCAAAGCGTCCGCTACTATTTCAAGCAACTGTGGTCCGAACTCATTTGGAATACTGTTTATCAGAAAATAAGGTGACCTAATGTATCACATATTAATCGTCGATGACGACAAAACCAGTCTTGCCTCTGCCAAAAATGTGCTTTCCGATGTCTTTAAAGTTACCGCAGTAACTTCGGGAGGACAAGCATTGAAGTTCCTGCAGAACAACACCTGCGACCTGATTATGCTGGACATCAATATGCCCGAGATGGACGGCTTTGAGGTGATGGCGAGAATTCGCGATAATCCCGAACGCAAGGATATCCCGATTGTTTTTCTTACTGCCGATAACGACCCGCAGACAGAGAGCCTTTGCCTTGAGAGAGGGGCGATGGACTTCATAACCAAGCCGTTTGTAGTGAATGTTATGCTCTCGAGAATTTGCCGTATTCTCGAATTGGAGGATTTACGAAAAGGTCTTGCAGTCCAGATTGAGGAACAGACGCGTCATATCCGATATATACAGACCATGACGGTAATTGGAATGGCGACCATGGTGGAAAGCCGTGATTTGTCCACGGGTGGTCACATCAAACGCTCAAGTATGGTTGTTGAAGTGTTTGCGGCGAGGCTTAACCGCGAGAAAGAGCTGCTGCCGAAACATCTGCTTGAAAACGTTATTCGTGCGGCACCTATGCACGATTTAGGCAAAATTGCGGTTGAGGACAGAATTCTCCGAAAGCAGGGAAAATTCACACCCGAGGAATACAACGAGATGAAAAAACACTCCGCCGAGGGTGCTCGAATAGTGAAGCAGATTCTTGACGGAATTGAAGACCCACAGTTTGTACGCATAGCCGAGAATGTCGCCCACTATCACCACGAGAAGTGGGACGGTTCAGGATATCCCGAAGGACTTGCGGGCGAGGCTATTCCTGTTGAGGCAAGAATAATGGCACTTGCAGACGTGTTCGACGCACTTGTAAGCAAACGCTGTTACAAGGACGCGTACTCTTACGACGAGGCTTTTTCAATTATCGAGGAATCTATCGGAACGCACTTCGACCCGACATTGGGGAGAATTTTTCTTCTATGTCGTCCCGAATTGGAAAATCTGTATAATGCGTTCAACAACACCTGATATCTCTGCCACATACTCGAAATCATAACCTCACAAAAGGACATACAACACAAGTAACCCTATTGTCGGTAAAGTTATCGACAATAGGGTTACTGTATTTCTTGTATTCGTGATATGCCGGATTGCGGGGATTATCTGCACTTACAAAGTTCTTTTCCGCACCTATAAATTATGCAAGGTTACATTGATTTTCCCTTGTTTGTGGCTGACTTCTCGCCGAATGATTTTTCAAGAGTCTTTTTTACGTTGATAGTTATCTTCTTTGAGCGAGGCTCTTTGCTCATAATCTCCGAAAAACTGGTTTTTGTACGGGACGATTTTTCGGTGGCCTTACTTTTCTTCTCGCGAGATGCTTCCAGCGATTTGTCCAATGCGTCAAACAGTTTCACGAAGAGCATATACATAAAGTCTTTGAAAGTTCTTGGCGTTTTTTTAGATTCTTTCTTCTCCGAATCGGACTCTTTTGCTTTATCGGAAGTATCATTTACGTTGGAATTCTCTTTCGTTGACGTATTCTTTTGATTTGCACCGTTTACAGGAACACTTTTGTCAGCCGCTTGCTTTACGGACTCGGAGCTTCTCTCCTTGCTGACATTTTGAGTCATTTCGGACTTTTCCTTTGTCTTGTTGAATATAACGTCAGGCTCAATCGACTTTTCTGGAACGCTGCGGCGAACGGAAATTTTATCCCCTGCGGCAAGTCTGGCGGCAATCTTAAATTTCATCTCGCTTTCCTTATCGGGGGCGATTTCGCCGTTCGCGTCTTTTGCTTTTTCGTATTCTTCGCTTGTAATGATTGGCTTGCCGTTCGCACAAAAACTTGACAAATCAACATTAATTACAGTCCACTTATTTTTTGCGTCCAACGCATTCATAAACAACGCGTCAAATGCCTCGTTTGCCCACTGAATATCATAATCGGTAAGTCTGTTGGGATTGGATTTGTAATGACTGTCGAATATAATGTGTGACATAGCCTCGGCGTTTTTCAGCTTAATATCTGCGGGGTTTACAACAACAGACTTTTCGGGAGGATACTTACGAACAGTGATTTTCTCTCCGGATACCATCTTTGCTGCAATCTTTTCTTCCATTTCCTGAATTTTTTCGGGAGTGAGAAAACCGTTATCTCCTTTTGAATTCTCGAATTCTTCATTTGAGATAATCTGCTCGCCATTCGCCAGAAAACTTGTATAATTAATATTCTCAAAATCAAAGCCCTTTTCCGAATCCAAAGCGTTAAAGAGCATCTTGCAGAACGTCTTGTGTGCCCAATCCTTTTCCTCGGGTGTGAGATTTTTGGGAGATTCATCAAAGTGTTCACCGAATGACTGAGAATTGACTTTTGTATCCTCTATGTAGTTTGCGGAAATCTCCTGCATATACTCGTCAGTCGATTCTTTTCCGATTGAGTTGGCAAGCGTAGGGATACTTTCAAAAATCACGTCTGTGATTTTATGCTCGCCGTCCAAAAAGGACAGGTCGTTGTACGCCGAATTGAGTGCGTCCTGAGCGTTGGAATTGTTCTGAATACGTTTGTTAACGTCAGAAATAAAATTCAGCGTAGTCTTCAGTTTATCAACGGAATTTTCCGCCTTGTCGTTTTCGAAAACAGCCTTTACCTTTTCAACAAAAGCATTCTCTTCCTTGGTCTTGCCCTTTACTGCAAGCTCCTCGGAAACAAAATCTTTCAGTTCTTGGCAGAGTGCGGCTTTTTCATCGTCGGCAATGCCGTTTTCTTTCAGCCAATCCTGATTATCCGAGCTTGCAAAAAAATCGTCGATTTTGCCCTGTATTTCGTAGGTTTGTGCAACCATATTTATCGAATGAAGTGCAAATGCCGCCGCACAAGCGGTGCTCTTCTCCTCGGAATTTTCACCAATCAACCGAGTATTTTCCATGGTATCTTCAAAATAATCCTCAAAGCCCAGGCTTAATTTCTCATCGCCGTCATTTATTTCGATATTGGCAGAGAAACTATTCACAGTTTGTTCAAAAGCCTTGTTGAGAATAGCTTTGTATATTCTGTCGTTCTTCATTTTCATTGTTGTACCCTCCTGAGTGGTTAAGTTTAATCTTCTGTTGTTTTATACGCACAAAAAACAATTTTGTAACAATAAATTTGTCTTAGTGTTCTTTTTTTCAATCCGAAATCAAATCCTCTTTTTATAATAGTATATTTTCTCACCTTTACTCGGCAAAAATAAGTTTTTTCGGTGCATCATTGTTACAAATTATAATTCAATGCGTATAAACTATCAAAGCGTAGTTCAAACGACTATTATGCTTAACTATTTTTTATATTGGAGGGTATCAAAATGAAAAAAGAGGAGTTGTTTGATACAATTCTCAATAGTGCAATTGACAGTGCAAAATACAAATTTCCCGAGGTATTTGAACACGAGAATTTCTGGGGAGGGTATGCATCCACCACTCTCAAAGAACTCGAAAGTAATATGTCGAGAAACGGCGTTATTTCCTTGAACCCTGATGTTTCAGCCGAAAGGAGAAACACTGCACGAGCAAGTGCTTTTGTACTCTCTGTTGTAAACAGTGTTTATGTAACTGACAAAATTCACGACGGTATTGACGAGTACATAAGCGATCCCAAAAACAAAGATAATTTCCGGGAAATGAGCGAACAGCAAATACAGGATTTGAAAACCGAGCTCAAGAATTATGTAACCGATAAGCTATCAGTCAAGGCAAAGACCGAGGAGGGAAAAAAGGTTGTTAAAGACATCACCGACAAATTCAATTATGTCGCAAAATATAAAGACGATCCCGAAATGAAATCCGCAATTGAAAAGGAAGGTATTTTTGAGGAAAACTCAAACGACCTTATTATGGGCGGAACACTCCTGGTGTGCACTCTTAATAAATGGATGTCCGACGACGTTCCTGTGTCGCAAACAATCAATGAAATTAAAGGATCCATCAACGAAAAAAGTTCTTTCGAATCGATGATTGTTGACGCACTTGAAAACAATTCAGCGGCTCTTGCTTCGGAAGAAGAATACTACACGCAGGCTGTAAATAATCTGACTGTTTCTGTCGGCGATGACCAGCCGGTAAAGCCCACGGAATTTTTGGAGCACTACGAAAACAACCAACTCTCCGCAGATGAAATCGTCTGGGCAAGAAATGTTTTCGACAGCGGAATGACCGATAAATCTATGGATTTCAGCAGTTATATGCTGGACGGAAAGCCGATGTTCAGCAAGGAAAAAATCGAAAACACACTTCCCGCACAATTAAAGACGGAAGTTGTTGCCGCGGCACTTTCAGGCAAAGAGGTTGCAATTAAGGATAACGAAAAAGAAAAGCTTACTTTGCTGACTCCGAAAATTACCGAAACTGCCGCCAAAACCCCAAAGTCCATCTGGCAGAAAATCTTTGATTTCTTTGCAAATCTGCTTAGCGACAAGTCTAAGGAAAAAGCAATGCAGGAAAAGATTTCTACCACGCTTAAGGACTTCAACAATAAAGACGCAAAACAAAAGATTTCATTCAACGAACTTTCGGGGCGTAATACCATCAAAAAGGTTACAGCTCCCCTAAGCCGTCAGAACGACCTTTCAAAAGCCAAGAGCGGCCCGTCAAAATAAAAATTGATGCGGCTTACCACAATAAATAAAAAGGGTAAAAACCAAAAAATTTCAGGAGGGTACTACTATGATTGAAATTACGAAGAACGGCAAAAAGATTGAGATTGCTGAAAACGAACTGTATGATTATGTTATTCAAGAAGCAATCAAAGACACCAAGGAAAACTTCCCCGAAAAAGTGGTATATATAGCAGATGCGGCAGGTATTCCAAGAGGTTATTCAATGAATGAATTTTCACAACGCCTGCTCTCAAAGCAAGAGGAATTCAAAACGTATTCCGACAATTATGCAAATAATCAGCCTTTGACCAATACTGCTTTTGCTGCCCAACGTGCTGTTCAGGTTATGTACGATTTGTGCGTAGCAAGCGAGGTTAACAGAAACATTGACAAAGTTCTGAACGAAACCGGACTCCCGCAAAACGTAAAAACTGAAGTTGGCAGTAATCTGAAGAACTATTTTAACGAGCTTCTGGAGAATTCATACAAGAAACCCTCAACAAAAAAGCTTGCTAAAGAACTCATGACTGCTTACGAAGGTCATGGAAATACTCAGAAAGAAATGAGGGATTTCCTCAATCGAGGGCTGAACTATATTGAAAGGGTAAACAACCATTTATTTGAAGAGGATAAAAAACCCGAAGAGGCATTGATTGATGCTCACCATGGCCCGGGCTTGTTTAGGGTATTCAATGATGATATCATTCCATTCATACACGAGGCAATTTCTGATTATTCCAAGTCTTACGAAAGTGATATGGATGTGTATTTTACTTACGATAGCAAAGACAAAGTAAAACCCCACGAATTTCTTAAACACTATCAGGAAAATCCCGAATCTCTTTCCGATGACGAAAAACAATGGGCGGGAAAGCTTTTAGCGAATATGGAAATCAACCTCCATACCAAAGGAACAGGCAATATCAGCTGGACAGATTACAAGGCTGACGGCGTTCAGCTTATTTCCGAGGACGAGGTTGGCAATGTTAAAAATGATAAAATTAAAGCTGAAGATCTGGACTGCAAGATTGTTGCGGCAATCCTTTCGGGAAAAGACGTTTCAGTAAAACCGAAGGACCCAGCTGCTGCGGAGGTTCATTTAAACCCCGAGATTATCTGCACAACGCCCGAAAATATTATCGATGAAATACTCCAAGCGATTGCAGAATTTCTCCATATAAAAACAGAAAAATCGATAGTAAAATCCCTGAATGAAAATATGTCTGAACGTAAACAAGTGCCATTTAGTGAGCTTATTGAAAAAAGCTCACCTGACACAGTTACAGCTCCTCCCAAAAAGTTGGCTGAGGAAAAGAGCAAAGAGCTTGGCAGTGCAAAGACACTTTGATAAACAGAAAGCATATATCCGATTAAACACAATGCCGAGGGCTGATAGCCCTCGGCATTTTTAATAACATATTATTCAAAGCTCTTTGTAATTGTAAGACAGTTTTGACCGTCCACGAACTCGTACCGCACATCGTCCATGCTCTTTTTCACCATAAAGATTCCCAAGCCGCCTATCTTGCGTTCCTCGGCGGAAAGAGTAATATCGGGTTCGGGATTTTCAAGCGGGTTGAACGGCTTTCCGCTGTCCGAAAAAGTAATAACCGCGGTTTTCGGGTTCTCCGTTATTTCCACTCTTATCTCCACCGCACCGACTTCGGGGTGGTAAGCATAATTTGCAACGTTCACGAAGATTTCCTCGGCGGCAACGTCAATCTGCATCTGCGTTTTCATCGGACAATCCGCTTTTTCAAGCTGTTCGTCAATAAACTCAAGCACTTCATCAAGCCTAATTGTTTCAGCGGTTAGCTTCTTTACAACCATATCTCATTCCCCCGATAATCTGAAGCAAAGCATTGTAATATCGTCAAACTGTTCCGCTTCTCCAACAAATCTGTCGATGTCCTCACGAACCTTCTCCACGGTTTTCTCACAGGAAGCGGTGAGATTGCGGTTAAGCACGTCCAAAAGCCGCTCGGTTCCGTACAGTTCCTTGCGGCTGTCGGTGGCTTCCGGCACTCCGTCCGTGTACACAAACAGCGTGTCGCCCTTGTCAAGCTGTACTTCGTACTCGCGATAGCGTGAGTCCTCCATTCCCGCAAGAACAAAGCCGTGCTTATCCTTGAAAAGCTCGTATTCCCCGCCCGCTTTGCAGATTACGGGGTATTCGTGACCCGCATTTGCCGCAGTCATTACCCCTGTGCGGATATCGAGTATCCCGAGCCACACCGTTACAAACATCTCAGCTTTGTTGTTCTCGCAAAGCTGATTGTTAACCGTCATCAGAATATCCTTGGGACTTTGCCCCGTAAGTGCTTGGTTTTTAATAAGCGTCTTTGCAATCACCATAAACAGTGCCGCGGGAACGCCCTTTCCCGAAACATCGGCAATCACCAGTGCAAGGTGATTTTCGTCCGTGAAGAAGAAGTCGTAAAAGTCGCCGCCTACCTCCTTTGCGGGGTCCATAGACGCGAAAATATCGAACTCTTTTCTTTCGGAGAATGTCGGAAAAATTGTCGGCAGCATATCCGCCTGAATCTGAGTTGCAACGTTCAGTTCCGCACCTATTCGCTCGTTCTCTGCGGTGATTGCGGTGATATTTTCAACGTACTTCTCGATATTTACCGCCATTTCTCCGAAAGCCTTTGCAAGCGTTCCTGCCTCGCCGTGGACATTTTCGTACTTTCGGCACTCGTCAACAATCCATTGTGTGTTAAGACCCCTGTCATTCTCGGTGCGGGAGTATTCGCCCGCAATAAGTGCAAGGTCTTCCATAGGGATTGTAATATGTTTCTCCGCGTAATAGACAAACCCCACGATAACCACGCTGAACACCAGCAAATCCACCGAAATACAGATATAAACCCTGTTCCAGAAAACAAGCAAATCCTCTGCCTGCTCATATCTTGAACCAACCGCAAACAATCCGATTATAGTCGCCGACAAAATTGCAAGCAACAGGAAAATCAGAATAAAACGCTCGTTCAGGGAGAATTTTTCTCCCGTCTTTTTCAGCTTTACTCCCGTATAGGTGAGAATAATCGGAATGCCCAGAACTACGCAGAACACGAAGTTATTCAGCAGCATCATAAGCGTGGTCATCGAGAAAACCCCGCCTATTCCCGTAACGAACATCACCACTCCAAGGAGAATGGAAGTAACCGCCGAATTCAGTGCCGAAATCAGCATATACCGCAGAATATTCAGCGAGGAATTAAGTCGGACTTCACCCCATATCGACCTCCACAAAAGTCGTGGGAGCAGTCCGTACACCATTTGAACCACAAATCCCAAAGCACACATCAGCGGGCTGTAACCCGAAACCAAATCGGCTGCAAGATTTCCCAATGCACAGCCCAACGCTCCGCCCACTCCGAACAGCAGCCCGAACGTTGGGTTAAGTGCCGCGGCAGGCCGCACCTCCGTAACTGACACGACTTTAAAAAGCTGACGGAACGGCATGGTCAGTGCAAAGAACACTATTGCCGACAACAGCACAACCACCGTGTTTTTTATTATCACTCTTTTGTCAATTTTCATTCCGTCCCCCAATTAAATCAGAATTGATACAAGCCCCAGAAACGCCAACACCGACAGCACAAGCATCGGGATATTTCCGACAGGCAACACACGCAGTATCAGCACCATAACCATTATCAGAGCCAGAATCGCTGTAAAGACTATCGGAACAATTTTCCTCAGCTTCTCATTTTTCAAAATAAGATATCTTTTCGGTCTGTCCGCACAGGTGATGTTCACATCGTCCGAAGAGAGCATTATGAAAATCGGCATACCCAATCCCACGGAAAAACCCAGATTATTGAAGAAAACGTAGGAGTACACCTGCTCAATCCACGAGCCGAAAAAGTATAGCAGCCCGAATCCCAGAATCCAACTTACCGTCAATGCCGCCGAAAGGCAAATAAGTACGTATTTTAAGATATTCTTGTTCTTGTGAAGATTAGGGGCTTCGTCGGAGTAGATGTGCCACAGTCTGTAAGGCAGATAAGCGGCGGCAGTATTCCCGAAAAATCCGAGGATTGAAGTCGCATTGAACGAACCGAAAAGGTCTGCGATAAGGTTTCCCAATCCGCAGGCAAGTGCACCAACAGGTCCACAGATAAGTCCCGCAATCGGAGGGACTGCATTTACGGGACGCACCTCGGTGAAGCCCTCCACCAGCACCATCACCTTAAACGGGATACCCAACACCAAAAACGCGGCAAGCACGATAAAGAACTGCTTCGGCTTACTTAATCTCATGCTTCTTCCTCCCTATACGCGAAAGGAAATCCGTTCCCGATACGATAGCACCCACCATAATCACCGCTGTCCCGAAAATCGCCGTAATCGTGAATTCCTCCTCGAACACAGACGGAATCATCACTGCAAGAACAAGCGTTACAACCGGCTCTGTTGACGCGATTATAGTCACATTTATGGGATTCGAATACTTCTGCGAGTACATCAGTGCCACATAAGCATATGCTTTTCCGAAAAACGCGAGAATAAATATAGAGGACAGCATTTCGTTGGTATATTCGAGTGCGGCAAAGGTTCTCGGTTCTTCGATAAACCACATTACAAAGCCCAAAACCGCTGTTCCCCACATTTGCAGCACACTCAGCAGCAGCGGGTCTTCCTCTTTTGCAATCTTGTCCGCCGCTATAGTGTAAAAAGATGTCACCACAGCCGAAAGCAGCATAAACAGCGAGCCAAGACTGAAGATATTCTCTGCACAAAAACCGCTGGTGATGACTATTCCCGCCATTATTACAACCGCACCAAGCATATTGTTCAAGGTCGGCTTTCTGTGCATTATCAGCAGCACCACAGGCACGATAAGAATTGAGGTTGACGCAAGAACGCTCGCCGTGGAGGACGAAAGACGGTCTATACCAAGCTTGTCGAAGTAGAGATTTAAGAGCAGCAAACCAGACAATACCGCCGATTTCCACACAGTCGAGAGCTTTATTCTCTTGAACTTTTTAAAGAAAACCAACGACAAAAGCCCCGCGGCAATTCCGCAGGTCATCGTAAGATATGCGTATGTAGAAAGGCTTGACGGCAGGCTCTTGATGAAAACATAAGTCGCCGCCCAGCACAGAGTAATCGAGAATAACAGAATATTGTTTTCGGTTTTGCTCATAATCTCCCCGGACTATTTTCCATTATAGTAGGTATAAGTAAGGTCGTGGCGTTCCACCAGAATAGAGTTCTGATTGAGGGCTTTCAGCACCTCGTCCATAATCAGGATAACGTCCTGCTCCTTAACGCCGCTCAAGTGGTAAACAAGCGTGTTTTCTTCGGTAAGCATGCCTGTTTCGTCATTCCAGCCGCCCTTTGCTTCGTATACTGTGTAGCCACCGACATACTTGGTGCAGATTTGGTTTACGGTGTTCTTTGCTTCTTCCGTGGGGATAATCTGCGAGTAGGTATCCTTGTCGTTAAGCCCGATGTAGAGAACGTACTTGCCGCCCTCTGAACTCTCGTATTCAAGAATTGTCTTTTCTCCCGCCGTCGGGTTATTACTTCCAAACGCAAGGAACACAATAATCCCTGCAATTGCAAGAGTATTGACTATCAGCAATATTTTTGCCGCCAACCCAAAGCCCGAACATCTGTCTGACGCTTTCATTTTGCACTCTCCCTTTCAGGTATGGGAGAGTGCAAATCTGCCCTTTCCCGTCTTGCAGCCAATAAGTACATCAACCCAACTTCAGAATATCGATAAAGCCAGTAAGCTCAAACACTTCCTTTATGGTTTCGCTTGCGTTTACGATAAGCATTTCGCCCTGCTTGTTCATCTGCTTCTGTGCCTTAAGAAGGACGCGAAGTCCCGCCGAGGACACATACTCCAGCTGTGCGAAATCAAGCACAAGAGTGCTGATTCCCTTAACGGAGGCCATAACTTCCTCCTCCAACTTCGGTGCTGTTACAGTGTCAAGTCTGCCGATAATAGCAATCGTAAGCTTTTCTCCGTCAATTGTCTTTGATAATGTCATAACTATTCTCCTTAATATCTTATTTCGGCTATACAAAACCGTAAAAATCAATGAACTTTTACCGTTGCAAAGGGTAGCTGTGCAAGAGTGTAATACTCCTTGGAATCCTTGGTTTTGATGAAATTTCCCTCGGGATCGTAGTACCCGTTTGCTCGGTCAAACTCGAATCCTTCAAAGCCCACCAGCAACAAGTCGCCGCCGTATGGTTCTGTCAGATATGTTGAAAACGTTGAATCCACTTTTTCCACGGAGGTTTTTGTATCTATAACATTCACGCCTTCGTTATCATAGACATTTTGTTTTCCGAGTTTTATTAAGCCGTATTTATTGCTTGCAATAGTTGCCGTGTTGGTTTTGCTGTCATAAGAAATTGACGGCAATTCTTCCGACGCCGAGATACTTATACTGTCGTCGAGAGTGAATTCGGTCGCAAATGTCGCTCCGAAAGATGC
The DNA here is from genome assembly GCA_051882535.1 of Oscillospiraceae bacterium. Lineage (GTDB taxonomy): Bacteria > Bacillota > Clostridia > Oscillospirales > Ruminococcaceae > CAG-115. The sequence goes on along the minus strand of JBJESA010000292.1, from coordinate 1,142 downwards.
GGAGGGATTTGAGGTATCTACGCCCAAACTCAGATATTCCAACCTATCCGGATATACCAACTGCAACATTGTGTTGTTCTTATAATTTCCATCGTTTACAACCGAGAAGGAAATTAATTTGTCTGACGTATTCTTCTTGACATCAAACTCAACAATCCCTCTTTGGTCGCATTTTCCGAACGTGATTTTATTCGCTTCGATATTCTTGATATAAACGCAGTTTTTCAAATCTGTATCTACGGCAAGAATGGTGCCTGCCTCGGAGGATTTTAAATCCCTCGCCTGAACCTTTGCCTGCATCGAGCGATTAACCGTGTTCGTTCCGTCCTGTAAAACCGTCTTCACAAGCGTTATCTTCATAAGAATTGTTTGCGGAACGAAATCCGACGAGCCATCGGCAGAGGAACTTGTAAATGCAACCGAATACATATCAACATAACCTGCCCACGGTGCAATGCCGGAAATCGCAACGTTAATACCGAGCGTCGAATCCAAGTTTCCGACAAAAAAGCCTTTTATTGTCGTCAACATATTGCTGTCGATTTTCCACTCTTCAGCCTCGCTCGGCGAGAAGTCTTGTGCATCAGTGGAAGAAAGCGTAATCTTAAAGAAGGAGTATCCGACGTTTACCAAATATTCCGCCGTGCTTGTGGAGCCTTCGGATAGAATATCCTTCGAAATCAGCATTGGATTGCACTTTATAATGCCGCTTTCGGTTTCATCGATATTTCTCCTGAGAATTTCGGTATATGTTTTGGTCTTATAGTTATATGCGGCAATCGAGAAATGTCCGGTTTCGCTCTTATCGCCATCATCATTCTCATCGCTATTGCTGCTTTCATCACCATCGGTGCTCTCATCGCCATTATCACCATCATCACTCTTATCAACCACTCTGTAATAGTAAATGAAGGTATCGCCCAAAAGCCCGATATACCGAAAATCTGCAATTTCAGTATATTCATCTTGAATATCCGTAACTGTAATAAATTCACTCTGCGAATCCGTAGATTGAGTGCTTTCATCGATAATCGGGAACACAAATGCTCTTTCGCCCGCAGCATAAGTGTCCTTATATGCCAGATTTTCTTCGGGTATTTCAAATGAACCATCGGAAAAGCGTGTCTTTATCCTCACCGTTG
>JBJESA010000291.1:0-6729 GCA_051882535.1 Oscillospiraceae bacterium | reverse complement strand
CTTGAGAGCAGCTTCGATTACAGTTTCGGTATATGTATGCTCTGCATAGCCGTCTTTCTGGCTGTCCTCGGTGACAGTGCAAAGCACTCCCCTTGCACACTCGTGCCAGTGGTGACTTTCAGACATTGACCATTCGGTGGTCTTCCAACTATGACCGAGAGGTTCTGTTTCAAATGTTTCCGTACCGATTTTGCCGCATACGCAGCTCTTATAGTACAGACCATTATCCGTGCAGGTAGGTGCGGTTATGAGTGCACCGGCTGCGGCAGTATTCTCCTTATCGTAAACGTGTGCTCCGTAACCATTCTTTCCGCTGTCGGTTGTAACATCACAATCGCTTACGGTACACTCGTGCCAGTGGTAATCTTCGGTTGTTGTCCATTCGGTTGACCAGCTGTGAGTGTGTTTATTTTCAACCATAGTGTTGCCGCTCTCATCAACGAGCTTACCGCCCTCGGTTTTCAGATGTCGAAGCAGTGCATCGGGATAAATGCCGTATGTTGCTGACCTTGTCCACAGATAAATATAATAATCCTGCGTCGTGTTCAGATCGACTGCACCATCACTAAAGCTAACGGTGACTACACATTCGCCTCCGTTGCTCCACAAAAACTCAGAACCGCTTCCAAAAGCGATAAATCCCTCACGGTCTACTGTATCGGGCCAAGAATCTGATGTTTGAGCAGATGAACCGGGTAAATAAGGATTTTGGTAATGCATAGATGTCTGCTGCTTTTGAATTCCTATTTTTCCGTAAGCTGTTGCATAATATCCACTAGCTTGAAATACAACAGTCATACTTTTTAGGCAGCCGCTCGGATAAAGTACTAAATCCTTAACCTCTTTCTTTGCTACACTAAGAGCCTGTGCATTAGTAGACAAAATACCTGCTGTAAAAAGGCACACCAACAGCGTTAGTAAAGTGCTTAACCCTTTCTTCAATTTCATTGTCACAGTCATTGAAAATCCCTCCAACCATTTGATTATTCACCACTCCGCAAGTAGAAAAATCCACAGAATTATCCTAATTTGCGGAATTAACATACCATATTGTTAATTATAACATAAGCAGTGTGACAAAAACGTGACAAATTAAGTGTTAAAAAACGTTTTTTTCATAATCAGAAAGGATTTTTTAAAGATTTCGCTTATTGCTATTGACCAAACGGGAAAAATATCGTATATAATAAGATTGTTTTTACGCTATAGAATTACGCTTCTGCAAATTGGTTTTAAGGAACAGATTTCCCGTTCGGAAACGGAAAATCTTTTTTGCTGCTCTATGTAAAAGCCATTCTGCTTAATTTTGTTCGTAAAGGGTTGAGCGGTTTTCCTTTTTTCGGGGACAATTGCGGTAAAAATAAAGCCTTTTTCCGGAATCCACGTTCTCAGAATATTCTTGACATTATCCCCAAAGTGTGCTAAAATGGAGAAAAAGTCAGGAGATGATTATATGAAAAAACTCAAGTTACATATAGCTGCCATTCTTTTGGCAAGTGCGGTAGTTCTGACCGGTTGTGCGGAGAAAGAACCGGTTACGGACCCGGGGGCAGTGATTGGTTCGGGCAATACGACCTCGTCCGAGAGCAGTCCTGCGGAGAGTGTGACATCTTCCGGTTCTTCGGAGAGCAGTTCTTCTGAGAGCGTTAGTGCTCCCGCGTCCTCCTCCGAACCTATAAGCGTTTCCGAGCCGGAGAGTTCGACTGATTCGCCAACCTCCTCTCCTGCTTCAACTTCGTCCGGTGTTTCAAGTACGTCCGCAAGTTCTTCCGCTTCAACCACGCCGGCTGTTTCTTCGACCACTAGCAAACCCGCGAGTTCTTCGGCTTCGAGCAAGCCTGCAAGTTCGTCTGCTTCGAGCAAGCCTGCAAGTTCGTCTGCTTCGAGCAAGCCTGCAAGCTCGTCCACTTCGAGCAAGCCTGCAAGTTCTTCTACTTCGAGCAAGCCCGCGAGTACTTCTGCATCTACAACTGTACCTGTCCAAAAGCCCGGCTGCGAACAGGGTGTACACAATGTTGTAACGGAGAAAGGCACAATTCCTACCTGTGAGAAGAAGGGTGTGACTGCGAGGTTGTACTGTACGGAATGTGGAAAGGAGTTTGCCCAGCACTCTACATTCTCATACGCGGCACACAACTTGAAAATCATCGATATGGTAAGACCTTCGAACGGCTCGGACGGCTATTTGACATATTCTTGCGAAACATGCGGATACCCATTTGAATGTAAATACAAGGCGGATTTGTCAGAAAAAACCGTTTACAACACGCTGATGTCGATGCAGTCGGTTTACCCCGAGGGTACTCCTTACGACAACAGCGTTAAGTATGTAACAGAGAACATTTTCCCGCAATATGTTTTTTCGGCAATCGGCTGTGCGGGATTTGCGATGGAGCTCAGCGACAAGGCGTTCGGCGATCTCCCCGCGAGATTCCACTTCGATTTTACGAAAATCAGAGTTGGTGATATTATCAGAATCGACGCTAACGCACATTCTGTAATTGCCCTGAAAGTTGATGGGAATATCATTACAGTGGCTGAGGGAAGTTACGGCGGGAAGGTGCATTGGGGAAGGGAACTCGACATCACTAACCCGGAAGAAGGCTGGGCGTATGTGCTGACTCGTTATCCCGAATAATTAGTCATTTAACGAAGCACTTTGTAATCATTCGGGACTTATGAGCGGTCAATCACTCACATTGAAGTTGATTTGGGAAGAGTATTATATAATGTTTCGTCTGTGAGAAATATGGGGGTTGAAGTTTCCAACGCAATAGGTGCAGTGTGCTGAACTCAATGGGGAGTTGGGGGCGAATCCCCCCATGTATACTGCCAAAACAACGTACAAGACCAAATATTCCCCCTTTCCAAACGGGATAAGGGGGAATATTTGTATTTTCTAAAACTCTCTTTAAAATCGACTTTTTTCTTATCGGTATATTATTGTAAAAAAAAATTAAAAATATTCCCAAAAACCTATTGACAAACTAGGTTAAGTGTGCTATAATCAGATTAACCTACTAAACAGATAGGAAATAAGTGAAAAGGAGCAGATAATATGTCCGGCTTCAACACCAAATCAGAAAGCAAGCGATGTCGTAAGATTTTCTTTTCAATAATGTGCGGGCGAATGTGAATATACATTAAATACACATTCAACATTAATTACATTTTAGGAGGAAATCATTATGTCAGACATCAAGAATTCAAATAACTGGAGCTTTGAAACCAAGCAGCTTCATATAGGTCAGGAAACCGCAGACCCTACCACCGACGCAAGAGCGGTGCCGATTTACGCAAGTACATCGTTTGTGTTCCACAACAGCCAACACGCGGCAGATCGTTTCGGACTTCGTGACGCAGGAAATATTTACGGCAGACTTACAAATCCTACTCAAGATATTTTTGAACGCAGAGTGGCAGCTTTGGAGGGCGGTTCGGCGGCTCTGGCTACCGCATCGGGTGCGGCGGCACTGAACTACACTTTCCTCGCACTGGCGAGAAGCGGTGAGCATTTTGTAGCTTCCAAGACCATATACGGCGGTACATACAACCTTCTTGCACATACTCTTCCGCTGTCAGCGGGAATTACAACGACATTTGTTGAGCCGACTGAGGAAGCCTTCGAGAACGCAATTCAGCCGAACACCAAGGCACTCTTCGTTGAAACGCTCGGCAACCCCAACTCCAACATTGTTGATATCGAGGCAGTGGCGAAGATTGCACACAAGCACGGTATCCCGTTGGTTGTGGACTCCACTTTTGCAACGCCTTATCTTGTAAGACCGCTGGAATACGGGGCAGATATTGTAGTACATTCGGCGACGAAGTTCATCGGCGGACACGGCACGGCGATTGGCGGCGTTATCGTGGACGGCGGCTTCGATTGGGCGGCTTCGGGAAAATTCCCGTGGATTGTTGAGCCTAATCCGAGCTATCACGGCGTTTCCTTTGCCGAGGCAGCAGGAAAGGCGGCGTTTGTCACCTACATTCGTGCGATTCTTCTCCGCGATACGGGTGCTACACTCTCGCCGTTCCATGCGTTCCTGTTTTTGCAGGGACTGGAAACCCTGTCGCTCCGCGTAGAGCGTCATGTTGAGAATGCACTCAAAATCGTGCAGTATCTCAACAATCACCCGCAGGTTGAAGCGGTTCATCACCCCTCGCTTGAGTCTGAGCCAAGCCACAATCTCTACAAGAAGTATTTCCCGAACGGCGGCGGTTCTATATTCACCTTTGAAATCAAGGGCGATGATAAGACCGCACAGAAGTTCATTGACAATCTCGCAATTTTCTCGCTGCTTGCAAACGTAGCAGACGTGAAGTCGCTGGTAATACACCCTGCAAGCACCACCCATGCACAGCTTAACGAAACGGAGCTTGCTGAGCAGGGTATCAAGCCCAATACGATTCGTCTTTCGATTGGTATTGAGAATATAAATGACCTCATTTCGGCACTTGACGCAGCTTTTAAAGCAGTAGAATAAGGAGGGCAACATTATGGCTAACATTTACAAATCCGCTGACCAGCTTATCGGCAGAACTCCGCTTCTGGAACTCACCAACATCGAAAAAGAATTCGGACTTAAGGCAAAAATCCTTGCAAAGCTCGAATATTTCAACCCCGCAGGTTCCGTTAAGGACAGAGTGGCAAAGAAGATGATTGACGATGCCGAGGCAAAGGGAATTCTCAACAAAGATTCCGTTATTATCGAGCCGACCAGCGGAAATACCGGTATCGGTCTTGCCTCCGTTGCGGCAGCACGCGGCTATCGCATTATTATCGTAATGCCCGAAACGATGTCTGTAGAACGCAGGCAGCTGATGAAAGCGTTTGGTGCAGAACTCGTACTCACCGACGGTGCAAAGGGAATGAAGGGTGCAATCGCCAAGGCGGAGGAACTCGCAAAGGAAACTCCCGGTGCGTTTATTCCCTCGCAGTTTACAAATCCCTCTAATCCCGAAGCACATCGCTTGACCACAGGCCCCGAAATATGGGAGGATACCGATGGTGCGGTTGACTACTTTGTTGCGGGCGTCGGCACAGGCGGCACAGTTACGGGAGTGGGCGAGTACCTGAAGTCGAAGAACCCGAATGTCAAGGTAGTGGCGGTTGAGCCTAAGAGTTCTCCTGTTCTTTCGGAGGGCACGGCGGGTCCCCACAAGATTCAGGGAATTGGTGCGGGATTTGTCCCCGAGGTGCTGAACACCAAGGTGTATGACGAGGTTATTCCTGTGACAAACGAGGATTCTTTTGCTACCGGAAAGATTTTCGGCAGAAAAGAGGGCGTACTTGTGGGAATATCTTCCGGTGCGGCTCTGTGGGCGGCTATCGAAGTTGCCAAGCGTCCCGAAAACGAGGGGAAGAATATTGTAGTTCTCCTACCAGATACGGGCGACAGATATCTTTCTACCGCACTTTTCGCAGACTAATACAGAAATTGCAGCCTTGCCTTTCGGGTGAGGTTGCTCAGGCTGTCGATAAAGGCACATCTACTTCGTCAACGGCACCAAGGCAGGCATCAAGCCTAGCCGTGGTGCCGTTTTCTCGTATCTGTACCTTTCTCGCCAGCCTGTTTCAAGACTTTTTCGACAAGCTATGCCACTTCGGGTGAGGCTGCTTTATTATTGAAATGTATAAATTCCTTGACGAAACAGGAAATTAGTAGTATAATTAGTTTATAGTGATTTCGATTTTGAGAGAAAGTGGGTATACGGCACATTGTGCCCGCGGAATATTATTTGTGAGAAGTGAGGATTTATGGAGAACAGAACTTGTCCCGTTGCAAAGAAATGCAGTGGCTGCCAACTATCAAATATGACCTATGAGCAGCAACTTGCCTACAAACAGAAAGACGTGGAGGGATTGCTTGGAAAATACGGCGTTGTAAAGCCGATTGTCCCGATGGAGAATCCCTACAATTATCGGAATAAGGTGCAGGCTATTTTCCGCAGCGACCGTGGCGGGAAGATTATTTCGGGGGTTTTTCAGTCCTCTCGGAATGGAATAGTCGGTATCGACAAGTGTTTTCTTAATGATGAACGTGCGGATAAGATTGTCGTGGGAATACGCGAGCTTCTCCGTTCGTTTAAAATTCGACCGTATGACATCGGTACAGGGAGCGGTTTTTTTAAGCACGTGCTGATACGTGTGGGAAAGACAAGCGGGGAAATTCTTGTAACGCTGGTGGGAGCGAATAATATGTTCCCCAAGAAAAAGGATTTTGTGGCGGCGTTGCTTAAAAAATTCCCCGAGATTACAACGGTGACATTCTCCGTAAATCCAAACGAAGAAATGCTCATGCTCGGCAGTCATAACGAGGTGCTTTACGGGGACGGCTATATTGTGGACGTGCTGTGCGGGAAGAAGTTCCGCATTTCGCCGCAGTCGTTTTATCAGATAAACTTCGTTCAGACGGAGAAACTTTACCGCTACGCGATTGAGGCGGCGGAGCTGTCCAAGACGGACAATATTCTTGACGCATACAGCGGCGTTGGAACGATTGGAATTATCGCTTCGGATTACGTGAACTCGGTGCAGGGAATAGAGTACAATGCTGCGGCTGTTCGCGACGCGGTGAAGAACTGTGCAGAAAACGGCATCACGAAAAACGTGGCGTTCAACAAAGGCGACGCGGGAGAATTCCTCCGCGAGCGGGCAAAGAACGGAACATTTTACGATGTCGTGTTTATGGATCCCGCACGAGCGGGAGCGGACAGGAAGTTTCT
>JBJESA010000290.1:0-6739 GCA_051882535.1 Oscillospiraceae bacterium | reverse complement strand
GAGCGGAGCATGACGGGGCTTTACGAAACAAAATCATTGTGGGTCAAAAACGCTCTGCTATTCTTTTGGCATATTCCATAACCTGCTCTGCGGCGATTGCTATGATACATCTTTTGTTTATTGCGACTGTGCTTATATCGGGACTGATTCGCGGCGGAGAATTTCTGCTCTCGTTCGGTGAAATCGCACTTTGCGAGCTTTTGCAGCTTTTATCCTTTGTCGAAATGTGCGTTCTCTTTTCAGCGATTGCTTTGCTGCATAAGCAAAAACTCGGCGGTGCAATAATTTCTTTGATGATGATATTCGCATTTTTAGTAATCAATATAGCTTTTTCTTCTCTACTCGATAATTTAAAATACTCATACGGAGACTACTATAACGACTACCCGATACATCTCGTTGAAAATGAAAACATTTCCACCGAAGAAAAAGTACAAATAGCAATTTATGAAAGCATACGGAACATAACTCCTTTCGGTCAGCAAGAGCAGATTAAGGAGAGCTTTTATAACGCATATTATTCGCGGCATGAATTGATAATCTCAAAAGGCTATACGAAAGTTCCTATCCCCGTGGAAATCGCACCCTTTGCACTTGGCACAATCGCTGCCACAACGGCTGTGGGAGTGCTGGTTTTCCGCAAAAAAGATATAAAGTAGGTGATGACTTTGGAGAGTATCTGGATTATACCGACTATTGTTTTCGGGATAGCTGCACTTGTGCTTCTGATTAAAATTATCCTGATGAAGAAAGCCGCCCGCGAAATCCGCGAGAAGCTTTCCGAAAAGCTGAATTCCGACACCAATACTCTCATAGACATCTCTTCTGCCGACCGTGATATGCGTGCTCTTGCCGCGGATTTGAACAAACAGCTTGTCATTCTCCGCCAAAAACAGCTTCGCTTCACACAAGGCGATACGGAACTTAAAAACGCTATAACAAACATTTCACACGACTTACGAACACCGCTTACGGCAATCTGCGGCTACCTCGATATTATCAAGACGGAAGAAAAATCCGAAAAGCTGGCGGGCTATCTTGATATTATCGAGGATAGAGCGGCTCTTATGAAGCAGCTCACCGAGGAGCTTTTCAAGTACTCCGTGATTATTTCCGAGAGCGAGGAATACCACACCGAGGAAGTCACCGTAAACAGCGTCCTCGAGGACAGCATTATGGGATATTACGCGGCTTTATGCGAAAGGGGCATAGAGCCGTCTGTCCGTATCACGGAAAAGCCGATAGTCCGCAATCTGAACCGTGCGGATTTGGCGAGAGTGTTCGCGAATATTATCGGAAACGCACTGAAATACAGTGACGGTGATTTGAGTATTTCCCTTGATGAGAACGGCATTATCTCGTTCTCAAATACCGCTTCATCGCTTGACGGAGTGGAAGTCGGCAGACTGTTCGAACGGTTCTACACGCTTGAATCCGCCCGAAATTCAACAGGTCTGGGGCTTGCAATTGCCCGAAGTCTTGTTGAACGAATGGGCGGGACAATCGCGGCGGATTATTCCGACAATACGCTTTGTATAAAAATCGTTTTCAATAAGGATTGATTAACCCCTTTCTTTGAATATAGACTTTTTATGATTTGTATGCTATAATAAAAAAAGAAATTATTTGAACTTGGGTTGAGGTTCATTTGCTATAATAAAATTGCAAAGCAGCAAGCCGAGGGGGAAAGGGAGAATATGAAAATACTGATTGCCGAAGATGATGCTTCGCTTCGCCGAGCACTTGTTTCAATCCTGCAAAAGAACAACTACACCGCAGAGGCTGTCGATAACGGCGGCGACGCGTTGGACTACCTGTGCAGCGGACTTTACGATGCGGCTATACTGGATATTATGATGCCGGTAATGGACGGCATTTCGGTGCTTGTCCGTGCGAGAAAAGAGCATAACACAACGCCCGTGCTGCTGCTTACCGCAAAGTCCGAAATTGACGATAAAATCACGGGGCTTGACGCGGGTGCAAACGACTATCTAACAAAGCCGTTTGATATGCGTGAGCTTCTAGCACGGCTTCGTGTGCTGACCCGAAAAAGCGATATTCAGAATAACAATGTTATTTCGTTCGGGAACACCTCTTTGAATACGCAGTCTTTCGAGCTGTCTGCACCGAACGGCAGCTACAAGCTGGCAAACAAGGAATATCAGACAATGCTCCTGTTTATGAGAAATCCCAAAGTCGTGATTTCTTCCTCGCGTGTTCTCGAAAATATATGGGACCCCGACAGCCGTGCAGAGGATAATACGGTTTGGACTTATATTTCATACTTACGGCGAAAGCTGGAGGCTATCGGTGCTGATGTGCAGATTCGCACACTTCGCGGTGCGGGATACATACTGGAGGTACGCTGATGAAATTAAGCAAAAACAGTATGAAACATCGCCTGCAATTGCGTTTTGTGCTGCTGTCGGTGGCGGCGTTGTTGATTTTGCAGAGCCTTATTGTCGCGTTCAGTATCGGCAGAAATTATCAGCAGATTACCGTCAAGGCTGACCGCATTATCAAGCTGATTTCCACATCTCCCGATTCCTCGGAAATAGCTGACGCGAGATATTTCAGCGTGAAATATAATCCCCAAAACAAGAGTTTTCAGGCAGACCTCGCCCACACCTCTGTTGTATCGCAATCGCTTGCGGCGGACTATGCCAAAAAAGTAATCGGGGATAAAACGGACAAGGGGTATATAGATAATTATCGTTATCTGGTTCGCCGTGAAAAAGACGGTATTTATATCACGTTTTTGTCCCGTGCGGTTGCACTGGAATCCTTTCGCAGTAATTCGGTTACGCTGATTATATTCTCATCGGTCGGAATTGCGGTTATGATAGTTATACTTATTGCCGTTTCGGGAAAGGTGGTAGAGCCTATCGTAAAAAATCGGCAGAAGCAAAAGGAATTTATCACCTCTGCAAGTCACGAACTTAAAACGCCGCTCACCGTAATTAGTGCAGACGCTCAGCTGCTTGAATCCGACATCGGCGAAAACGAATGGTTATCCGACATTATCAAGCAGACGAAGAGTATGACCGAAATGACGCACAGATTGGTATACCTTGCACGAGCCGAGGAACAGGAAGAGAATTTTGTAAAAATTGATTTCCCGATTTCCGATTTAGCGGAAGATGTTGCACAGTCTTATTGTGCGGTTGCCCAAAATTGCGGTAAAGCGTATGAGGTGAATATCGGCAGAGGAATCTCATATTGCGGAGATGAAAAGGAAATTCGGGAGATGATGACGGCTCTTCTCGATAATGCTTTTAAATACAGTACGGCAGACGGCGTTGTAACAGTCAACCTCGCCGCCGAGGGACACACTGTTCGGTTTTCGGTTGAGAATACCGTGTCGCAGATTGATTCCGGACAGCTTGAAAACTTTACCGAGCGTTTCTATCGCAAAGACACCTCCGATAAGGTCAAGGGCTTCGGCATAGGGCTTTCTATCGCACGGGCGGTTGCCGAGGCACACAAGGGAAAACTTACGGTAGAACTGCCAAAGGAGAATGTTATCAGAATTACTGCCGTTTTGAAATAGCACAGTAAATGAAGGGAGTGTTCGTTATGAGGAAAAGTCTGAAATCATCGGGTGCCGTGTTTGTATCTGCTTTATTGCTCACGTTTTTTAGTGGGTGCAAAGCGGGAAATGTTGATGTTTCCTCCCACATAACGAGTACCGTTTATACAATGTCCGAAAAGGAGGATTTTGCAAACCAATCGGAAAGCTCTGCCTCCGAAAGCAAAGCGGATTCCGTAACCTCCGCAAGCGAAGCGGAATCCACCTCCGAATCGGATAAACCTACAATCCCTACCGAGTCGGAAAAAGAGCCGGAAAGACCACCGGAGGACAAATCCGAAAATCAAACGGAAAGTATTCCCGAAAGCCAACCCGAAAGTCAACCGGAAAATCCTTACTCACCGTCCTCATTTGAAGCCCGAAGTATAGAAACGGAAAATATTGGGGACTTCCGCTATTGGCTTTACACGCCGTCCAATCCAACGAGCGATATGCCTTTGATAGTGTATCTGCACGGCGGGAGCGGCAAGGGAGAGGATTTAACGCTGATTACCTCCGTTGACGGATTCCCCAAGTATCTGCAAGACGGGGAACTTGGCGATGTGAGGGCGTATGTGATTATCCCGCAGCTGCCGTCCTCGTTAAAGGGGTGGATAAATGCCGCAGAGCCACTGTATAGTTTAATTCAAAAAACCGCAAGCGAATTTGAGATAGACGAAAACAATATTTCATTGACGGGACACAGCATGGGCGGCACAGGCACTTTCAATTTCGCGTTTACTTATCCCACGCTTTTTGCCCGCGTTGCACCGCTTTCGGGGAGTGCAAAAAGTACGACAAATAACCTTGCAAAGCTGCAGAATATTCCTATATGGGCGTTTGTAGGTTCCGATGACAAGATAGTTCCGCCGGATTCGTCCGAGGAGGTTATAGCACAGCTGCAAAAGAACGGCGGTAATGCAAAAATCACGGTGTTTGATGGTGCGGATCACTTTACCGTACCCTCTCTCACGTATCTTGATAAAGACATAGATCTGATAAGCTGGCTTATCGGAATCTAATATAATCCTCTTTTTAAAGCGTATGAGAAAAAATTCTCATACGCTTTAGTCTGTCGAAAATCCTTTGGGGGGTCTGGGGGCTTGCCCCCAGAACGGGGAGTGCAGAGGGGTGCGTTAGCACCCCTCTGCATATGTATACTAATAACCCCCTCCCCCTTCGGGGGAGGGGGTTGGGGGGCGTTTCTCGCAGAAAAAAACGACTTTTTCGACAAGCTGAAGCGTATGGGAAAAATTCTCATACGCTTTATTTTTTTTTAGCCTTGATTGAGGTTGCCGATTTATAATAGAATTACAGAAGAAACAAGCGATTCTGACAGAACGGAGGGATTTTATGAAAGTAAAGACAATCACAACCACGAATTTAATTCAAGAAAAATGCGAAAGGAGTAAGATTATGCGTTTATTAAAGGGAACAGCAAGCGTTTTTGCAGCGTCCGTTTTTGCAGTGGCAGTACTTTCAGGCAACGCTGCGGCGGCAGACAAATCGAAAGACGATGGAATGAATATGTTTCAAAACAGCGACTTCATCGAAAAAGAGCAGCCCGAGCTTACCGAGGAAACAAAACAGCTGATTTCACTTTATCAGCGTAATCCCACGGAAGAAAATTATCTTAATCTGCGGGATATTGTGATTGAGAACTACAACGCCGTGCTTGACCGAAAGGAAGAAAAGCTCTCCTCGCTCAAGAAGGAAACCGCAGGCAAGCCGGGTGGCGATAAAAAGGTTGCCGAAATGGAAGAAATCGTTCAGGAAATGTATATGACCTACTGGAACAGAATTAACAGCAGTATGCTTCGTTTTACCGATACACGGCTCCTTAAATGGAGCGTTTCCAACGCGGCTCGGTATGAGTATATTCCGGTTATGGGTGCGGGAAACAGCATTTATGTAAAACGCACACCCGTCACAAACGCTGAGTACGCAAAATTTGTTTACGCAACAGGAGCAAAAGCACCGTCAAATTGGGTGAATGGAAAATACTCTGCGGGCGAAGAAAACTATCCCGTAAACTTCGTGTCTTATGAAGACGCGGCGGCATACTGCGAATGGCTGACAGCACAGGACGGCGTGAATGTATACCGTTTGCCGAATGAAAGCGAGTGGGAATTGGCGGCGGGACATATGCCGAAGGACGCCGATTTCAACTGCGGCGTCAACGATGGAAGAACCTCGGTTAATCAATATGCTGAAGTAACGAGAGGTGCACACGGAGCAGTTGATTTTTGGGGAAATGTCTGGGAATGGACGTCAACCGTGCGTTCCGATTCTGACGGAATCACCGAACTCGGCGTTAAGGGCGGTGCGTGGAACTCCGTGAGAACCGACTGCCGCACAGAGCATCGCAAAGAGGGGAGAGATTCCTCACGCGGATATGAAGATGTCGGTTTTCGCGTGATAAAGGTACTAAACGGCGAAGAACCCGAGCAAAAGGTGGAACTTGCGACTCTCAACGCACCTATTGTAACGGCAAAGGAGGTAGCAACAGGTAAAATCGAGCTTTCGTGGGGAAAGGTAGATGAAGTGGTTGAGTATCAGATTTTTGAGTACTGCGAAAACACCGAACTAATACGAATGTCAGCAAGAACCTCCGATACCTCTTTTACGGTTGAAGCAAGGAATGACGACAATTCGTACAAATACATCGTTCAGCCGATTTCGTATACCGCTATCTGCGACAATGTGTCAGCCGAATATGCCGTAGGGGCAGAAGAAATGCAGTCAACGTCCGATACGGCATCACCCTCTGCAGCGTATGACAGCAAAAGAAACTGCGTGACCATATTTTGGGATTCTGCTGAGGGCGTTGACAGTTATTATGTTTATAGGTATTTTCCTTATCAGAAAAAAGTATCAAAACCGCGGCTTGTAACCAACAGAACAGAATGTACATTCCACAATGTCACAGCGGGGACGACATACTATTATGTTATCGCAGCCGAAGAGATTCCCAATCCAAATGATTATGACGGTGCTTTCTCCGTGATGATTTCTGTCACGTAAATTTAATTGAGCGGGGAGATATTCTCTCCCGCCACATAGGGACGAACAGCCCCTACTAACAACAAAAAGACCTGACCGATTTGTCGGTCAGGTCTCAGTCTGTCGAAAAAGTCCAGTCAAAGCTGGACTTTTTGTCGTAAATATGGT
>JBJESA010000289.1:0-6902 GCA_051882535.1 Oscillospiraceae bacterium | reverse complement strand
ATAATTTAAAACCGCCTTTTGCACTTGTCAAAGGGTGGTTTTTCGACAGACTGAGGGCATTCCAAAAGGAATGCCCTTTCTGTCATATACGTTTAACCAAAAATTCAAGTATATCGCTCATTACTTCCTTGCGGTTGAGTTCAAACAGCAGCTCGTGCCGAGCCTCGCGGTAAATTCTGAGATTTGCGTCGCAGCCGTGTTCAAGGTATCTTGCTACTGCATGGCGTACACCGCTGCCGTATTCGCCGATTGGGTCCATTCCTCCGCTTATGAAAAGCATGGGGAGGTCGGTGGGCGTGTTCTCAATAACGGCGGGTGTGTTGCAGCATAAAAGTGCGTTCATCAAATCGCGGTAGCCTGCGATTGTGAAGAGAAAATTGCACTTGGGATCGGCACAGTACTTGTCAACCTGTTCGTCGTCACGGGAAAGCCAGTCGTTTGGTGTTCGGTGATTCTGTGTGCGGAGATTGAACATTCCGAACACTACGTCCGAGCCGAATTTGTGACGGTACAGTTCACCGTGTTTTCTTGCAGCCAAATCAATCACCTTGCCAAGCGGTGCAGAACCTGTGATTCCTCCCGCAGTTCCCGATATGATGTACCCGCGAAAGTGGTCGGACTCGCCGTACTTCGAGATGTAGATTCTCGAGAGGAAACTTCCCATACTGTGTCCCATCAGAAAGTGCGGGATATCGGGGAATTCCTTGTCGAGGATTGTTTTCATTCGGTGGAGGTCGCGAACCATATTGACGTAGCCGTTTTCCGTGCCGAAGAAGCCGAGCATATTTTCGTCACGAATAGAATTTCCGTGCCCGATGTGGTCGTTTCCGCACAGGGCAATGTCGTTTTTGCAGAGAAACTCCGCGAACGGCTTGTAACGTTCGATATATTCGCACATTCCGTGGGAGAGCATCACCAATGCTTTCGGCTGTTCGGGCTTGAAAATGTAGAAATGGATATCGCACAGCCCGGTTGTGCTGGGAAAATGTCCCTTAATCTCTTTCATGCTTACTCCTCTGAATAGTTTACCGCCTCAAGTCGGTAGATAGGCTGACCGAGGTCGGTGAAACGTTTTTCATACTCGGTCATAATATTCCCTTCAAAGCCGCTGTTATGTAAATCAAGGCTGACATTTTTCATCGGAAAGCCGTTTGCGGAGAACTGCTCAATGGAGAACTCGAAGAAGTGCATATTATCCGTCTTCTGGTGGATTTCCGCACCGTTTTTGAGAACTCTCCGATAAATTTCGAGAAAACGTGCGTGAGTCAGTCGGTGGGCAGCGTATTGTTTTTTGGGGAACGGACAGCTGAAATTCAAGAACAGTCTGTCAATTGTGTGGTCGTGGAACAGGTGGTCGAGGTACTCCGCCTGACCAAGGCAGAAACGAAGATTCGGCAGACGTTCCGCCATCTGCGTTTCCATTCCCGTGATAAGTACGTTGGGGGTTTTCTCAACCGCGATGAGGTTGATGTCGGGATTCCGCCGTGCGAATTCAAGTGCAAAGCCGCCTTTTCCGCAGCCGATTTCGAGGTAAAGCGGGTTATTGTTTCCGAACACTTTCTTCACGTCAACGAAGTATTCCTCCGAGAGGGGGTCGTTTGCGTGTTCGTTCTGGCACTGCATATAGAGCATAACCTCTTTGCAGGCGGTTATTCTTTCGTCAAGGTTCTTTTTTCTTCGCATTCGCATGGTATTCTTCTCCTGTTATAATTTCATTTGTTTCCTCGTTTTTTCCTTCGGGCATATTCATCACCAATATCCAGAATGGGGTTTCCTGCGGAGGGTTTTTGCCGTGTGCTCCGTTAAACGCGTAATATCGAACGGTGGTATTGTACTTTGTTTCAATAGTAACCTTGTATCCGCAGTTGAACACTTCCATTCCTAATATCATAGAGAACGGTTCAAACTTAACGCAAATTATTTCGCGGTAGTAATATTCCTCCGTTTTATCGCGTCTGAAAACAGTCAGCTTTTCTTCGTCCGCTTCATATCTGCACGCCTTGCCTGTTCTTGCCAAAAGGAACATAAAATCCCCCGGCAGGCAGATAATAAAGCAGGCGAATATTCCCAACAAAGTAAAGGCATTGTCAAAAGCGATAATTGCTATACAGGCTGCAACGCCAAGTGCCAGAATAATTACCAACGGAATAACCCACCAGTACGGCTTATCCGACATTAAATTCATACTTCCTTGTTTTGCGATAAGGTTGCGTGGTTTTTCTCTGCTGCTCAAATCTGTCATAAAACTAATCCTCTGAAATATGTAAAATAATCCGTCTTCGCAAAAATCATTTTTGCAGCTCTCTGCCCATCAGCACTCCCATAACGCTCGCCATCATCAGTCCCCGCGTCCAGCCGCTGGAATCACCGAGGCAATGGAGGTTTGCTATGTTGGTGTTGAAGTGTTCGTCCATCTTAACGCGGTTGGAGTAGAATTTAAGTTCCGGAGAGTATAGCAGCGTTTCGTGGCTTGCAAAGCCCGGAACAACGTTGTCAACCGCCTTGATGAAGTTTACGATATTGGTCATCGTGCGGTAGGGAATCGCCGCCGTGATATCTCCCGCAACCGCATCGGGGAGAGTGGGTTTTACGTTCGAGAACGACAGTTCCTTTTCCCACGTTCTCTTTCCGTCAAGAATATCGCCGTACCGCTGGACGAGGATATGTCCCGCACCGAGCATATTCGCAAGCTCGCCGACTTTCTTTGCATACTCAATCGGCTGATTGAAAGGTACGCTGAAATTGTGCGAACATAAGATTGCGAGATTGGTGTTTTCGGATTTAATGTTCTTGAACGAGTGTCCGTTGACTACGGCGAGGTTGTCATCATAGTTTTCCTGTGCGACAAAGCCGCCCGGATTCTGGCAGAATGTGCGTACCTTGTTGCGGAAAGGAGCGGGGTAGCCAATCAGCTTGGATTCGTAGAGTACCTCATTCACTTCCTCCATAACCTCGTTGCGGACTTCGACACGAACGCCGATATCGACAGTTCCTGCACGGTGTTCGACGTTATGTTCTTCGCAGATTTTCTCCAGCCAGTCTGCACCCTTTCTGCCGACTGCGATAACGACCTTTCCGGCATAAAGAGCCTTTTCGCTGCCGTGATTATCCGAAATTTTTACGCCCTTGCACACACCGTCCTCAATGATTATGTCGGTGCATTGGGTGCTGAACATAATATCTACGCCTTTGTTGAGCAGGTAATGCTCGATACGCAGGTACAACTCCTGTGCCATTTCGGTGCCGAGGTGGCGAATGGGGCAGTCTACAAGTTTGAGGTTTGCGTTAATCGCTTTCTTGCGGATTTCGCGGATTTTTTCGGGGTTGGAAACGCCCTCGACGCGGGTATCTGCACCGAATTCCAGATAGATTTTATCGGTATAGTTGATAGTTTCCTGTGCCAGCTGTTCTCCGATGAGTTCGGGGAGGGTACCGCCCACCTCGCACGAGAGGGACAGTTTCCCGTCCGAGAATGCACCCGCACCCGAGAATCCTGTCGTGATATTGCAGAAAGGTCTGCAATTAACGCAAGACTTGGTCTGTGACTTGGGGCATTTACGCTTTTCGAGGGGAAGTCCCTTTTCAACGATAAGCACCTTTTTTCTGCAATTCAGGCGGAGCATTTCCACTGCGGTGAAAATTCCGGCGGGACCCGCTCCGATAATAATTACATCGTAGTTCATAATATCTCCTGTCATTTTTCTCCCATTGAGAGAATATATTTATATTGAAGTTGTACAAGCCCTGAAGGAGTGAAAAAATGAGAACGGAAAACAACAATCACAACAACGGAGTACTTCCGCACAATTTTTCGGTGGAGGAATCCCAACTCTCCGCACCCGTGGAGCTGTCGGAAGTCATCTCCGCCGATTTTGCCGAGCCTTTCCCCATCGAAGAATCTCACGAACAGCCCGCCGAATTGCCGCAAGAGGAATATGCACACGTTCGTCACCCTCGCGTTCGCCGCAGCAGTGCCCTTATCGTGATGGCACTGTCCGCTGTATGCGGGGTGATTGGCGGTATTGTGATTTCGAGAAGTGCCAATCTGTCCTCAGCGTTTGCGGGGTCGCTTGCGAAGTCTTTCGGTGCGGTATTCCTCGAACGCACTCTTTTGGGAGCGGCTTTTCTGGGAGCGGAGTTTCTGCTTGGATTTTTCGCATTGGGAGATTTGCTGGTGTGGAGTGTGCCGCTCGTTGCGGGACTTGGTCTGGCTTTGCGTGTGGCGGCAACCGAGAAGTGGGTTTTGCTGCCGTCCTCAATACTGCTGCTGTTGATTATAGGGTTTGGTGCGGCGGTATCGGCGGGATTCTCCGAAACATTGATGACGATAGCACGAGGAGGAACGGTACATCTCGGTAATTCCCCGCGTAAGGTCTTTGTGCTGAACTTTCTCGGATATCTCGCCGCAGCGTTGGCTTGTGCTTTGTACGAGGGGATAATTCTCAATGTATAATCCCTTATTAATCAACACCCCGAAAAATCTGATTTTTCGGGGTGAAGCGTTTATCCATTGTTCATTTTTTTGTGGTCGTTCTGGCGAATTTCAACACGTCTGATTTTTCCGCTTACTGTCTTGGGGAGTTCGTCCACGAATTCCACGATTCTGGGGTACTTGTAGGGAGCGGTGTTCTGCTTTACATACTCTTGGATTTCCTTTGCAAGTTCGTCCGATGGCTGATAACTGCTTGTTAAAACGATTGTAGCCTTTACAACCTCGCCGCGAATGGGGTGCGGGGCTCCTGTTACAGCACATTCAAGCACTGCGGGATGAGTGGCGAGAACGCTTTCAATTTCGAACGGGCCAATGCGGTAGCCGCTGGACTTGATAACATCGTCATTGCGTCCGACATACCAATAATAACCGTCCTCGTCGCGTGTAGCGGTGTCGCCTGTGTGGTAAAGTCCGTCGTGCCATGCCTTTTGGGTGAGCTCGGGGCTCTTGTAGTAGCCCTTGAACAGTCCGGGGGTATTGACATACTCGCCGCGTACAACGATTTCGCCTACCACTCCGGGGGGAACGGAATTACCCTCTTTATCCACCAAATCAACAGAGTAGAGCGGCATCGGCTTGCCCATTGAGCCGGGCTTCGGCTCTGTGCCGACGAGGTTTCCGATAATGCAGGTGGTTTCCGTCTGACCGAAGCCCTCCATCAGCTTCAATCCGGTGTATTCATACCACTTGTTGAATACCTCGGGCTGGAGTGCTTCGCCTGCGATATTGCAGTATTTCAAAGAGGAAAGGTCGTACTTCTCAAGACCTTCGTTTATGAAGAATCTGAACATTGTGGGCGGTGCACACAGTGTTGTAACCTTGTACTTCTCAATTATTCTCAGCATATTGGCGGGAATAAACTTGTCGAAGTCGTAAACGAATATGCAGGTACCCATTGAAAGCTGACCGAAGATTTTTCCCCATGCCGCCTTTGCCCAACCGGTATCCGAAATGGTGAGGTGCAGGCCGTTGGGGTCTACCTTCTGCCAATGCTTTGCGTTCTGAATGTGGGCGAGTGCCATTGCGTGTTCGTGAACCGCCATCTTGGGGTGTCCCGTTGTTCCCGAGGTAAAGTACAACAGGAACAGGTCGTGTGCGTTTGTTTCAACACGCTTGAGGGTGTCGGGGTACTTCTCGATTTCCTTGTCGAAGTCAATCCAGCCTTCGCGATCGCCGTTTACAATGAACTTTTCTACGAGCTTATCTTCCGCTTCGGCGTCTGCGTCCTCAATGTGCTTTGCGACCTCGCCCTGGTGGGTGCTGACTACAGCCTTTACATCAGCCGCATTGAAGCGGTAAATGAAATCTTTCTTGGTGAGCAGGTGAGTCGCGGGAATCGCAATTGCACCGATTTTCATAAGTGCAACGAGGATATACCAGAACTGGTAGTGTCGTTTGAGGACGAGCATTACGCAGTCGCCCTTCTTGATTCCCATATCCAGGAACATATTAGCCGCCTTGTTGGACAGGCGGGACAAATCCCCGAATGTGAGCATCTTCTCGTTGTCTTGCAAATCAACCCACATAAGGGCACGGCGATTCGGTTCCATCTCGGCGAACTTGTCGATGATGTCGTAACTCCAATTGAAGTTGTCGGGGTATTTCAGCCCGAATTTGGTGAGAATGCCGTTCTCATCGTATTCTTCTTCAACGAAGTTTAAATGGTAGTTTTCAACGTTATTTTCATTCATAAATTTTTCCCTCTCTATTTCCCATTATTCCCCAATGGGAAATCAATCATACAAATTAATTATATACCACACATAGTTATTTGTCAAGGTGGAAAAAGATGAAATTTTTGTGTAAGTTCAACAAATTGCGAGTAACGCCCCTTGAAATCTTTCTCTTTTTGTGGTATAATATACGGGTGACTTCATTATATGACCGCGGCGTGCGTGAGCACGATGAGGAAAGTCCGAGCATCACAGAGCAGGGTAGCTGATAACGTCAGCCGAGGGCGACCTTAGGGCTAGTGCAACAGAGATATACCGCCGTTCCTTGCGGGGCGGTAAGGATGGAAAGGCGAGGTAAGAGCTCACCGGAGTGCGGGAGACCGTACTGCCATGTAAACCCTATCCGATGCAACGCCGATTGGTTCGGGGGATAACGCGTCTGCTCGGCGTGCCCCGATTAAGGCGGCTTGACCGTACCGGCGACGGTGCGGCTAGATAGATGGTCATACGCGACAGAACTCGGCTTACCGATGGAGTCACTTTTTCGGAAATATTGTGGGGGGTAACCCCCGCTTTTTTATTCCTGTAAAGAGAAATTGCACATACAAAAACGGTGTGCCCTGTTCGAGCAGCCCTCAGCTTGTCGAAAAACCTTTTGGGGGTTGAAATGTAGCCCCTACAATGGGGGTCTGGGGGCTTGCCCCCAGAACGGGGGTGTGGGGGTGCGTTAGCACCCC
>JBJESA010000288.1:0-6909 GCA_051882535.1 Oscillospiraceae bacterium | reverse complement strand
ATTGATAACAACGTCATTAAAGTCATGGTTTCAAGCTTTGCTAACTAAAGCAATGCTGAAAAAGAAATTCTTTCTTTCAGCTCTGTAAAAGGTTTTGCGCTTACCTATATGTTATCATAATCCACACCTCCCGTTTCCGAATTTTGCTTGACAAATCATCATTATCGTGGTATCATAACAATAAAGTCGATTGTTGTGGTATTGTTATTGATTATAACACTTGCCTCTAGGCTCGTCAAGGCTTTTGTGGTATATTTCTCGTAATTCCACAAATATAGTCTTTTTCACAATTTTTGAGGAGGATTTTTATCACTATGGAGAGCAAAAGCACCTGTGTTGAGGTATTGGGGAAAATAACATTACCATCTCGCATTCGGGCTGAACGGCTAAAGGGTTTCGCTTTTTATGGGTAGGACACATAGAGATAAATCTACTGCTTGATTGGATTTAGCTTTCGGAAGAACAGAGGTAAAAGTACGAGGTCGGATATTTTATCTCCCTACTCTGCCACAGGTAAATTTTAACAGCAAGGAGTTTTACCTTGCTTGTGTTACCACTTAAAAAAGAGGTGAGGAAGATTTTATCTTCCCAACGCTCCGCAAATCCATTTTGGAGTTTCGGAGTTTAAGTCGCTGACCGTTGGGTCAAGCGAAAAGGGGTTTCAGGGATTTAACCCCTGACTCAATGCCATATTGTGAAGCGGGGCGTAACAATATGGCTATTGAGTATAGCCTTATTGATTGAAGCCTCAAAATGAGTGAAAATAAAAGAGGCGACGAGTAGGGCTATCAGAGAGGTAAAATAGTGAAAGCCTTCTTGTGTGGTGGCACGTGTTTGTTAGGTAAATCTCCTGCGGCTACAAAATTAGGTGGGCGATTGGTTCTCATAAACTCCGAACGGCATATTCCAATGATAGACTATTGGTGGAGGTAAATCTCAAGCATCATAAGGGAATGAACTATGCACTTCAACAACTGTCCAATGTATTTTTCCTAACAAGAATAATTGTGCACAATGCACAAATATATATATATATATATATATTGTGCGAATTGACAGTGCCGGTATTAGTTGTTATAATAAGTGTAGTAACGCGAAAGCGTTGCAAGTCAAAGAAACTGTTCTTCTTTGATTCCGTAAATAGTAAACCCGTTGAAAAGCGGTGACACAAAACTATAGGGTCTGTAGCCTGAAAAGGTATGACAGCCAGTTACAGAAGGAGGCTTTTTTATGAAGTCAATTGATAGTAAAACTCAGCGTTCCATAAATGGTGGTTGTGCCAAGAACGTTTATTGCCCCGTATGCGGCAGAAAAGTCAAGGTGTCATTGTTTCAGAGATTGTTTGTAAGTACTGCTAAGGTAGAGATACTGGCTGCAAATGAACATGCTCTTTACATGAATTTCGGGACAAGAATTAAGCACTAATTGAAGAAGTGGGCAAGAACAGTTTGCCCATGAGGTCAAAAATAGCCTTGCATTTGATGATAAATCGGGCAAGGCTTTATTTGTGTAAAAAGGTTTTATATATGAAAGTAATATATCAACACGACAGAAGAGATTGCGGTGCAGCATGCGTTGGCATGATAGCCGACTTTTATGGCTTAAAGCTTTCTTTGGCATCAATCAGAGAATATACCAAAACCGACAGCGAAGGCACAAACATTTATGGTTTAATTGACGGAGCAAGTAAAATCGGACTTGTCGGAAATGCGTTATGCGGTTCATCGCAGGAACTTCTTGAAGAAATATCAAACGGTAAAATCGCATTCCCATTTATTGCACATATCGTGTCAGATACAGGCTTTCTTCACTTCGTTGTGGTGTATAAATATCATCGAGGGAAATTCTATATTGCCGACCCGGACAAAGGAAAATACAAGATGGATAAAAAATGTTTCTTTGAGTGCTGGACAGGTAATATTGTAACCTATGAAAAGGGCAATAATTTCGTTCCCGGAAACCAAACAAAAGGAGTATATAAAAAGTATTTCAATCTTCTTAAGGGGCTTCGCGGAAAACTGATTGGTGTTTTTTTCATTTCTTTAGTCATCTCGGCAATTGGAATTTGTGGTTCACTCGTTTTTCAGCTTGTCATTGATAACTTTAGTATTAAAAATGAAACGCATAATGAGGAAATTTGTGAAGAGGACCATGACCATAGCGTTGATTTAGACGAAGGTCTTGTTATCGATACAGAGGATTCAACCTCTCCAATTGAATCGTTTCTAAACCAAGTTGCTGAGCTGGTTTCGAAATCCGGGTTTTCTACTATATTCGTTTGTTTGATAGGACTTTATCTGCTTCAATCCCTCATTCAAATTATCAGAGGAAGGCTTATTATTGATGTTTCCCAAAAAATAGATATTAAGCTTATCCTTAAATATTACAACCACATTATTGATTTGCCTGTATCGTCTGTATTGCAAAGACAAACAGGTGAATATCTCTCAAGGTATTCCGATGCTTCAGCAATACGAGATGCTATTTCCGGAGCTACGCTGACACTTATGCTAGACTCCATAATGGTAATTGCGGCAGGCGTAATCTTGTACCTTGAAAACCAAATGCTATTCTGGATTTCACTTATCATGGTTGTTATATATTCCATAATCGTTCTTTTTTTCCGCAAACCTATAAAGAAATCAAACCAAAAGGTTATGGAAAATGACGCAAAACTTCAATCGTTTTTTAAGGAAAGTCTTGACGGTATTGAAACAGTAAAAGCAACTAATTCCGATTCTAAAATCAAAAACATGATGTCATCAAAATTTATGACATTCTTACATTCTGTGGTTCACTCTGATATTATTTCTCTTGTTCAAAATTCATTATCGGATACAGCAGAACTAATCGGTAATGTAATTATTCTTTGGCTTGGGTTTACTTTGGTTTTAACCAATCAATTATCTATAGGCGGGCTTATTTCATTTTACGCACTTCTGTCTTATTTTACTACTCCTATAAAAAATCTGATTCAGCTTCAACCGCAGTTGCAAACTGCATTCGTAGCGGCAGAACGTCTTGATGACATTTTAGAGCAGGAAATAGAAAAACATAACATAGCAGACAATGACTTCCCGATTATTGAAACGATTGACTTTTGTAATATTGATTTTCGATACGGCAACAGAGAGCTTCTGCTGGAGGATTTGAACATTTCATTAAAAAAGGGTGAAAAAATAGCTCTTGTTGGTGAAAGCGGCAGTGGAAAGACTACAATCGCCAAACTGCTCCTTAATTTTTACTCCCCGGAAAGCGGCGAAATCAAGATTAACGGTAAACCAATTCAAAATTTGGATTTATCACAATTGAGAAACAATGTTGCTTATGTAGACCAAAACACGTTCTTGTTTGCTGACACAATAAGAAACAACCTTAAATTAGGAACAACAGATGCTTCTGATGAAGATATTTATAAAGCCTGTGAAACCGCTAATATATCATCGTTTATTGATTCATTACCTATGGGGCTAGATACTTTTATCGATGAAAATGGTGCAAATCTATCTGGCGGTCAAAAACAGCGTCTAGCACTAGCAAGGGCATTACTAAAAAAGCCTCAACTCTTAATCTTAGACGAAGCTACAAGTCATCTTGACACCATTACTGAAATGAGCATACAAAACGTCATCATGGACTCCTGTTCCGATTTGTCCTGTATAATAATTGCTCACCGT
Organism: Oscillospiraceae bacterium; assembly: GCA_051882535.1. Classification (GTDB taxonomy): domain Bacteria; phylum Bacillota; class Clostridia; order Oscillospirales; family Ruminococcaceae; genus CAG-115. The sequence goes on along the minus strand of JBJESA010000288.1, from coordinate 3,232 downwards.
CTTTCAACAATCAAGAGATGTGATAAGATTTATCTGTTGGAAAATGGGACAGTTACCGAATGTGGAACGCATGATGAACTACTAGGTCATAATGGCAAATATAGTAAGTTGTGGGAATCATATTGTCATAGCTGATTTCTCGAAAGTAAGAGCAGCAGGTTATTCCTTGCTCTGTAAAAATCTTTAGTAGTATTTAGTTACATAACGCTATTATAAGATGAATTACTACAATGGTTGGAGTATCGTATTTTTAAATAATAAACCGTCGAAAGCATAATGCTCTCGGCGGATTTTTGTCGTATACGGCTGCTTTGCGTGGTGTGTCCTTTTGGGAGGTTTACAGTCGTTGTCGAGTTCGAGTGCCCTAACGCACCCGATACCGTAGTAACATCAAGCCCCGCTGAAATTAAAGCCGAAGCAGCGAAATGTCGAAAACTGTGCAAGCCATAGAATGGCAAATCGTTCTTTTCACAAAACTCCTTTAGCCAGCCGTAAGGAGTCTGATTGTTCATCTCCTCGCCGTTCCATTTTGTAAACAGGCGGTCGGTATCAACCCACTTGCTGCCTAAACGGAGTGCTTCTTCGTCCTATTCCTCTTTAAGCTGTTTCAGAATGTTCATAATAAAGGGAGAGATTTTCAGTGCCCTCTGCGAACGCTTTGTTTTCGTAGTGTCCGTGTAAGTGCCACGCTCCGCTGTGTAGTTGCTCGTTCTCCGAACGCTGATTACATTATGCTCAAAGTCAATATCCTTCCATTCCAAACCGAGCATTTCCGAGCACCGCAAGCCCGTGTAGGAAATCAGATAGAAGAACGCACGGTACTTTGTCGGCTCGTTAATAAGCTTGCTCAAAAGCAGCTCCAGCTCCTCCTGCGAATAAATCTGTTTCTCCTTGACCTCGCCTTTTGGTATCGTGACCTTTGTGCAGGGATTTTCGGAAACTACGCCCATTTTTACCGCATAAGAGAAAACATCGGATATAAAGGAAAGATTGTGCCGGATAGTTTTCGGTGCAAGCGGCTTACCCGTCTTTTCATTTGCCCCCTCTTTGGCAAGGGAGTTTACGAAGCCTTGCAGCTGTCGTGCGGAAATTTTGTCAATCCGCAAATGCCCGATTGCAGGGTAAACACGGTGCGTGAGCTGTTTCATACGCTCATAAGTCGTGCTTCGGAGATTAAGCCGAGCATATTCCGCAAACCACTCCTCTGCCAGCTCCTCAAACTTGACAGCCTTTGCCTTGTAGCCGTGCATACAGGCTTCCTCAAACATCACCGCCTGTCGGTTCAACTCCTTTTGTATCTGCCGCTCCGACATACCCTCATCGGGTCGCCACGTCATTGCCTGCTCCTTGTGATTACCGTTTTTATCGTAGCCCAGCGACACCCGTATCTGATATGTGCCGCCGCGCTTTCTGATTGTTGAACCCCGAATTTATCGTACTGTGGATATATTATATAAAATAAAAAACGACCAAAGAAGAAATTCTCTCTTTGGTCGTGTGTTCTGTTAGTAATCTGCTCGACTTATGGGAATTTGTAATTATTTTGATAAAAGGTACGTTACTATTCCTACTCGCTCCTTATCACATTCTGCCGCACGAGTCAGTATTTCTGTACCATCTTCATAAACATCATAATATTCAACAATCCATCTGTCACTGCAATCGTCTTTTGGAAATGATTTAGTACCGTATGTTATAAGCTTTGCTTTATTATAAAAACTTTTCCCAAACAAAATTATTTTATCTTCCACAGTTATTCCTCACAAATTCCGATATGCCGATGAGATTATTATATCACAATCAACCTAAATTTTCAATATATAAAAGCAAAGTCGACAAATTATTTTTTTGTAAAAGACAGATTTATAGCTGTTTTCCAATTCCCCGAGCAGTCACGCACTCTCGTACATATCGAGGGCAAGTTCTATCATCTTGTATCTTGACAGCAAATATGGGCTGTGATATAATTAGGAAAAGGGGGAGATTATATGGAACCAATTTTCACAATGCAATACGGTGAGTTTGCCGTAGCCGATTTCTTATCGAAAAATATAAAAGGAGCTTCTGTTTTTGTTCCTGCTTCCGCACAGGAAAAAGGGATAGATTTGCTTTTATACAAATATGCAAACGGGGTTAATACCACGAACACTATTCAAGTAAAAATGTCAAGAGCGTACTATGATGTAAATCCAAGGTATCAGGGTATTCTTTGGTTTAATCGTTTTAACGTTCCCAAGAATGCTAATTGGATTATCCTCGTTGGCATTTATGCAGATTTTTCAAATGACACTGCAAATGCAAAATCAAAGGATACAAAGTGGAACACCATTATGCTTGCATTCACAAATAAAGAAATGCAGAGGTTTATGGACGAGGTTAAGCTCAAAGGCAACCCTGATAAAGCCGATAAAATGTTCGGATTTGGATTTATCGGCAAATCGGTAATCAATCAGACACGAGGCTATTCGGAAGAAAGAGATATGACCAAATATCTGATCGAAAACCGTATAGCAGAAATAGGAAACTCCTTCATATAGTCTTATGCCCACGTTTATTTAGCGTGGGCTTTTTGCATAAGGTTTTAAATTGCTACAAATAAAATAGCGGAGCAGAGCCGCCTTCGGCACAAGTATCTTGCCACGCTTGCTCTGTCCCGTTCTGATTGAGGGGATTTCCTTGCGGGCGATAAGCTGCCGAACAGTGTATTCGTTCAGCCCCTTGACCGCTTCGATACACTCTTTTATCGTCAGCATTTCGACCTTTTCAGGAACGGCGGTTGTCGGTGGTTCGACAAAAATCATCAAAAAGGTGCTGAAAAACAGCGGCACCCCAAACCTCTCCGTTAAGGATTTGGACATATATTTCCGTGAACAGCCGCTCGGAACTTTGGCGATTGACTTATTCAGGTCGTTGTCGGACGTGGAGAAGCTTCAGGAACTTTCGGACAGGCTCTACGCTAACCTTTGCGACAAGAACTCCAATAGCCGAAGAATTGCTGAAACACTGAACAGCCTCGACTATTTTTTCAAGGCAGACAAAAGCGTTACTGTACGCCTGCTTGCACGGACTATCTCAAAATGGTATAAAGCCGCAACCTACTTATATATGAACGCACGGCACGGAATGCCTCTGAAACAAACCGAAAGAGCCTTGCTGGGTGAGCAGTTCCGTGATGACGTGGAAACGCTGATTACCGACACATTCACCACGCTGAAAAAGAAAAAATCTCCGC
>JBJESA010000287.1:0-6915 GCA_051882535.1 Oscillospiraceae bacterium | reverse complement strand
CGACAACAGTACCGCAGGTATGTCGGCTAGTGAAATCGCCGCTTCGGTTGGAACTGTTACTTCTACAACTGCCGCTTCTTCCAATAGCTTCTCGGGAGAAAGCAGTGGCGGCTCGGTTTCGTCAACGACTAATACCGCTTCTTCAAACGAAACGGCTTCTACGGCGAGTGCGGTGGACGCTGTAGCGGGAAATGTGGTTAATCCTTTCAAGGTGCAAGAAGTACAGAAGGCTAAACGCAGAGACGAAAGCGATAAATTTTAATGAAAAGGTGATTGGCTATGCGAATAATCCCCAAAAAAACAAAGGTTGAAACCGAACTTTTCAAGGGCGTTTCAATTGTTGATGTATTAGTAGGACTTTTCGGTGCTCTTATTTGCGTGGCACTGATTACCTCCAATCTGCCTTACAAATGGTGGATTGCAATAGGCGTGCTGGTGGTGTTTATATTCCTGCTTATGCCGCTGGACGATGAAAAGGTGTATATGCTGTTTGTCCACTGTCTGAGGTACTTTGCACTGCCGCATAAGGTGGGGGCGAAGAAAGAAAAGGGCAATCCCATCACCGTTGCGGATATAACTCCATTTACGGGGATTGACGACCGATACATAAGCTACAACAAGGAATACTACGCAACCGTTATTGAGATACCTTCGATTGAGTTTAAGTTTTTGTCGGAATTCCGTCAGAACTCGATTATCGACCACAATCTTGGCTCGATTATCCGCACCATTACGCAGGACCAGACGGGTGCTTTTGTGAAGATTGACCGTCCCGTAATCTATGACGACTACATTCGCACCGAGCATAGAAAAATAAAAGAACTCAAGCAGGCATACCTTGACGACCTCATTGATGAAGATGAGCTTACAAAGCGAGTTGAAATCATCTTCGGCAGAATTGAGGAAATCAAGAAGATAAACTTCGAGGATAAGGTCTACAGACCGTTCCATTACCTCGTTCTGTTCGATAAGAAGAAGCCGATTTTGTCGGAGCTTACACGCAACGCAGTAGGACAGCTTCGCAATGCGGCAATTGATGCACGCCAGTTAAAGGGAAAGGACCTTGCGATATTCCTGAAATACCAGTATACTCAGGTGTTTGACGAACGCGAGGTGGAAAATCTCTCGCCCGAGGAATATATGGAGTGGATTCTCCCCAAGAAGATTGAATTCACCAGCAGAATGGTGAAGTATGACGGGCTTATCACCCACAATCTGAAAATCCTCGACTATCCGTTGGCGGTTGGAAATGCATGGGGCTATCGCTTGTTTAATATCCCCAATACCAGAGTTGTAATGAAGTTCAAGCCTGTTGACAGATACCAGTCGATAAAGCGGATTGACCGCTCGCTTGACGAACTGCGTGGACAGGCAGGAGAAACAGGCAAGGTTTCCCGACTGATGGAGATTAACGAAAACATCGAGTCCCTTGCGGAGCTGCTTTCCATGCTCCAGAGTGAGAATGAGACTCTGTATGATGTCAACACCTATATCACCATTTACGATTATGAGCTTACCGAGCGTTACAAGCGTGCCGCTGCGGGAGAAAACACGGCGGCTTCGTCAAGCCAGTATGTTTCCCTCAAGAAGAGCGTCAAGCGTACTCTTGCCGAGGCAGGTTTCAAGACTCAGGATTTGTTTATGCAGACCTTTGACGTGTACGCAAGCTCTCACATCTCGGCGTATGACGCACTGATAAAGAAAAGCCGCGGTATTCACTCATCGTCGATTGCCGCTGCATTTCCGTTTGTTTATCCGTATTTGCAGGATAAGGACGGAATGTGCTTTGGTACGACAGGCGGAAACCCCGTTTTCGTCAACTTCTTCCAGCGTGACAGTGAGCGTGTAAACAGCAATATGGCGATTATAGGAAAGTCCGGTTCGGGTAAATCCTTCGCAACCAAGACCATTTTGTCCAACCTCGCCGCCGACAACAGCAAGATATTTATTCTCGACCCAGAGAACGAGTACGGTGCACTTGCCAAGAAGCTGCACGGCAAGATGATTGATATAGGAAAAGCAACCGAGGGAACGCTCAATCCGTTCCAGATTATCACAGGCGTTACCGATGATGAGGAGGGGGCTTCAAACAGCTTCAATGCTCATTTGCAGTTCCTCGAGGAATTCTTCCGGCAGATTATGCCCGATGTTGACAGCGATGCTCTTGAGTATCTCAACAACATCTTCCCGAGAATTTACGCGGAGAAGAACATTGACGCTTACACCGACCTCTCCACACTTTCGCCCGAGGACTATCCGATATTTGACGACCTGTACGACAAAGTTCTCACGGATTTCCAGCGTGCGTCCAGCGACTATACAAAGAAAAATCTGCGTATTCTGCTTAACTACGTTTCAAAGTTCTCCACGGGAGGAAGAAACGCACATCTGTGGAACAATCCTTCCACTATCACCACGCAGGAAAATTTCATCGCGTTCAATTTCCAGTCGCTGCTTGCAAACCGCAACAACACGATTGCCAATGCACAGATGCTGCTGGTGCTGAAATATCTCGATAACGAGATCATCAAAAACCGCGACTACAATATTCTCCACAAGGCGAACAGAAAGATTATTATTGTAATTGATGAGGCACACGTCTTTATTGACGAGAAATATCCTATTGCTCTGGACTTTATGTATCAGCTTGCAAAGCGTATCAGAAAGTACAACGGTATGCAGATTATCATCACCCAGAACATAAAGGATTTTGTAGGTACGGAGGAGCTTGCAAGAAAATCTACCGCAATAATCAACGCCTGCCAGTACTCCTTTATCTTCTCGCTTGCACCTAACGATATGCACGATTTGTGCAAGCTGTATGAGAAAGCGGGCGAAATCAACGAAACAGAGCAGGACCAGATTATCAACAATCCCAGAGGCCGTGCGTTTGTGGTGACAGCACCGTCTAACCGCACCTGTGTGGATATTGTGGCGTCTGATGATTTGCAGGAGCTCTTTACGGAGTGATTATGAGGAAAATTTTGGCGGTTATCGCTGCGGCGATTTTGCTGTTAAGCGGCTGCAAGGCTAATGATAAGGCATTGCTGAAAACGGGAATTCTCCGTGTGGCTGTGACCTATGAGCTTGACAATTCCGAAGAAATTGCGAAGACAATCGCAGACAGTATGGGCGTCCCCTACGAGCTTATAAAGACGGATAGGGACGCCGCACCGAAAATGCTTGCGGACGGAATTGCGGATATTGCAATCGGGAGGTTCAGCGAGCGGGAAAATCCAAATCTCACCTACCGTATGACACTCCCCGTAGCGGAAAATCGGATATACTTCGTCTGCGGGAAAGAGTCGTATTTTTCAGCTACCTCACAGCTTGAGGGTAAGGTAATCGGTGCTGACGCGGATTTGCCGCAGACGGTTCGCAATTCGCTTTTAAGCATTGCGATGGACAAAAAATTTGTCTGTGAAAATGCAATAACAGCGGCAGAAATGCTGAAATCGGGAGATATCGATGCATATATCTGCTTTGAGGACGAGGCTGTGGCACTCATTTCCGAGAACAAGGAGCTTCGATGCTGCACTCCCGCGGATATTGAGCCGGAGCGTTACCGAATTTTGATTCACGGAGAGAAAACGGAGTTATTCGGTGCGGTAAACGGTGCAATTGGAGAAACAATAATCCTTCAAAAAGATTGAGTTATTTCAGGAGAATGTGATATGGGCTATTTCGACAATCCAAAGCATAGAGCTGAATGGGAAAAGGAGCTTTCCTCGCTACGGGAGCAAAAGGCTCGTCTGCACGGGGGGACTTCTGCCGCTTCACGTGATATGGAGCGTGACGTAAGCAGAGAATACGAAAAAACCGCCTATGAGCAGGATTTCTCCGAGGAATATTCTGCTCCCGAAAACGAATACCGCGAGGAGTTTTCCGCGGCGGGCGATTATGACGAATCCTCTTATAGTGAGGAGATTCCGGAAAGGTCTGAGCCGGTGAGAGAAGAACGTTCTGCACCTGTAAGAGAGGAAGTACGTTCCGCACCGTCAAGAGAAGGAGCTGCAAAGCGTTCCGCTTCCGTAAGTGTTCATTCAGATGAAGAATACCGCATCAGAATGACATTCCAAGAGCTTCTGGAGATGGAGAATCTGGGCACTGTGCAGAAAACGACAAGCAAGCCACGCGAAATGCAGCGGCAAAAAGAGGTTTCTCATGCTCTTTAAAAAGGTTGCATCAGTAATTGCGTCTGCAGTATGCACGGCTTTTACATTTTCTGCCGTCGCATTTGCGGAAACTCCAAATCAGCCGAGCGATTCTGCCCAAGAAACGGCACAGGACGGAGAGTTTGGCGATTTGTCCGCACTGCTGCATGGATACAGCGAAGAAATGATGATGGAGCAGTATTCCTTTCGCGATGGTGCCACATTCTATTCATCCGAAGTACTTTTCGAGGACGAAAACAATCTGTCAATGCTGGCACTGGTGACAAACGATGATGATGTTTCAATCATAGTCACTCGCAATGGCGAAATGCTTCCCGAACAAACGGAGTATCTTATCGGAGATACGGGTATGTATATGGTGACCGTTTCACACGATTTGAGAAACGGTAAGGGGACTGTTGAAGCACGTTTCGTAGCGGATATAAAAAACTCCTCCGATTCCCAATCCAACCGCGAGGTAATAGAGGGCAGGGTTGTATTTGAACCAACGGACAACGGAGATTTCAGCTACACTTTTTTTGACGGTTCAGAACTGATTTCCAATGTGCTTGACGGTGAAACGGTCAGTTTTTATCCAATATTGGAAATGCCCGACTCTGTGGTATGCTATCTTTATAAAGACGGGAAATCGTATCCTGTGCCGACAAGCGGAATCCTCACAGAGGACGGTGCTTACAGTGCTGAGTTTTCCTGTGTTGACAGTGACGGCAATATGGAAAGGCGGGTTATGGCGTTCAGCGTTTTCACAAATCCCACCAACCGACTGGGAATTTATCAGCCGCCTATGGGCTTTGAAATTACGGGTGCGGAACTGAATGGCAATGCTATTTCCGTAGAAAACGCGAACTTTATTCTCCTTGACGATGATGGGGAATATTGTATTGAGTACAGTAACGGCACAGTATCGAGAAGTGCAGAGTTTGTCAGGGATACAATTCCCCCCGTGCTGCATTTCAACGGGACTTCGGACGTTGTTTTTAAGGACCGCGTTATAATTTCCTCGAGTGAGGACTGTACTTACTCCGTCAAGCAGAACGGTCAGATTATCGGTGGAACACCCGAGCTTCACGGTGCGGGAACTTTCCGCGTCATCGCAACGGACAGTGCGGGTAATGTCACAGAAGAACGAGTGGTTATTCTGGCAGTGTCGGCGATTAACCCGCTTAACTTTGTAATAATTTTCGGCGTACTGGCTCTGGTGGCAGTGCTTTACTTTATCATTCAGAAGAACACAAGGATTAAGGTGAGATAAATGAGGTTTTCCCTGAAACAGAAGATTTGTGTAGTAGTGCTGTGTCTATGCACGCTGCTTATAAGTGGCTGTTCAATAACCTCAATACTCGACCCCGATGATGTGTACAATATGGACCATACAGATGGTCAGAGCCAGAGTTGGACCATAAAAAATAAAGTTGTGTATCACGATACATATGCCACGGGTTTAAGAGCGTTCAAGTTTGAAAATTGCGATGAATACACTCAAATTACAGATTTTCAGTATATCACACTTTTGGGTGATACTTTTCTTTATTACTATAGCGTAATTGATGAGAATGATGAAAGACATTATACGATTGCAACCTACAATTTTGTAACCGAATCCTACAACAGTGTTGTCGAGGGTGATTTTTCTGAAGAAGAAAGTCACAGTATGAATTGCAATCATGTGCAGATATCAAAGGATATTCAGACCGAAGGTTCCGCAAGCACGGCAAAATACTTGATAAACGTCGGTTTTTCCTTTTTCAAGATTACATTCTCCAGCACCGATGGCAAAGATTTTACGCTTAGTGACGTTGAGAAATGGAAAATAGGCGATGATATGCTGATGGTGATAAAAAATTATTTTACCAATGACCTTTCTGCTACATTTGATATTAAAGTTGCGATTTCCGATATTGCACCGTGGGCGACTTATGCCGATATGTATACGGCAGCAATTATAAATATTCCCGATATAGATTATGACCCTTATAAAAAGGAAGAGAGTGGATCACCGCAGACTTTCGTTGAGCAAACTGTCCTTATGAAGATTCAGTTGACAAAGATGGTTTCTCAGGACGGTTCAAATACGGTGTCCCGAACGCTGTCGGCAGAACCTATTATGTTTGATATAAAAAGCACTAAAGCAGGCTCTGTTCTTTCCGCAGACAATGACTCAAAGGATTGCATCTATATTAAGTATATCGGAAGTCAAACCATCAAATTCGGAAAATGTGACCAAACCGGAAATATCGAGTTTGATGTTAAGAAGAAAACAACCGACAAATTGATTACTTATTCAGTCGTAAACGATGGAGATTCAACAAACTTCACATTGCTTCAATTGGTTTACCAAAATAGGTTGGAATATTGGAGATTAGGCATAGATATTTTTAATCCCTCGTCCGCACAATTCGGGGCAATCTTTGTGACAAGTTTTCCTCTCAAGAATAGTTCAAGTTACTGGGTGGCGGAAAATACCCCGTCAATTACTTATGACAGTTCAACCAATACGGTAACGCTTGCAAGCAATAAATACGGCGTTAAACAGTTAGTAAATACGCCTGTTTATGGTGATGACGGAGTTACTGTCGTTGGTACGGAAACCACAGAAAAGGGAGTGGATTCAAATTTTTCCGCATATCTGACAGAGCCGTATGGTGAAGATTTGTTGTTGGTGGGCTTTGATGAGTTGAAATTCCGCACGCTGACCTTTGACGGCCAGCGCGAAAAGCACGTCGAGCCCGGCGCGTTCTTT
>JBJESA010000286.1:0-6969 GCA_051882535.1 Oscillospiraceae bacterium | reverse complement strand
CGAAAGATGTCCACCGTTTCTCATAACCGTACGCAAAATGCAGCCCCGCAGTTCCTTGCAAAGAGCTTTGAGCTGCGGAGTCGTCATCTTTGAAATTACGTCATGATTAATCTCATCATTAAGGTACATTACGCCTTAACCCTCCATTAATTCAAGATTATGCAGGCGGCAATGGGAAAAACAAAGCAATCAGTATTCCAAGCATAGAACCTGCAAGTACTTCAATAGGAGTATGCCCTAGGAACTCCTTGAGCTGCTTCTGGTTTACGAGTTCGTCAATATCCGGATCCTCGTCCGTACCGCTGAGCTGCGATATCTCATCGTCCAGCTCGTCTACAATCTTACGCAGCTTGTTAAGCTCCTTTGCGTGAAGCCCCGCATTATAGCGAACGCTCATTGCGTCGTAAATCACGATACCCGCCAGCAGCACAGCAAATGCAAATTCCGTGCTGGAAAGCCCCTTAAATCTCAGAGTATAAAATGCCACCGAAACCACCAAAGCCGAATGTGAGGACGGCATACCGCCTGCACCAACAATGCGTTCAGCATTAAACTTCTTGAATTTAATCGAGTGAAGAACGGTCTTAATAATCTGTGCCAGAATCCAAGAGATAATTCCCACCGAGGCTATCGGGTTATACATCAAAACCTTCATCATTGTATTAATACCTTCCCTTACTTCTGACGATAAAGCAGCTGCTTTGCAAGCTCGGTCAGGAACTCGGTATCATTGAAATCGTCAAGGAAGCCTATCGCCTGCTGAGTGAGGGCGTTCGCCTGTTCTCTTGCAGCGTCAAGACCAACCGCAAACACATAAGTATGCTTACCCGCCTGTGCATCGCTGTTGACAGGCTTTCCCACTGTCTGTGCGTCAAGGGTAACGTCCATAATATCATCAACAATCTGGAATGCTGTTCCCAGTCGCTGTCCATATCCCGCAGCAGCCACCTGCTCCTTGACGCCCGCACCCGCCGCAATACAGCCTGCCTTGCAAGCAAACTCCAGCAGTACACCGGTCTTCATTCTGTACATCTCAAGAATTGACGAAGTATCGGGGATAACGTTCTCGAACTCCAAATCCAGCGTCTGACCGCCAATCATACCGAACACGCCTACATTATCAGCCAACAAGCTGATAATCTTCAACGCCGCATCGGGAGTGAGCAGCTTTTTATTCGCCGCATCAGCGATAATTTTGTAAGGAAGCACCGCCAAGGCATCGCCTGCAAGCATAGCAGTTGCCTCGCCATACTTCTTGTGGCAGGAAGGTTTTCCACGCCGCATATCATCATCGTCCATGCACGGCATATCATCGTGGATAAGCGAGAATACATGCGTCATTTCAAGTGCACAAGCCACGGGTAGTGCCATCTCCGGGTCACCGCCGCAAATACGGCAGAATTCCATAACCAGTGCGGGACGAATACGCTTTCCGCCGCCGAGCAGACTGTACCGTGCCGCCTTGATAACGCTGCTTTGCAGACACGCCGTGTCCGGAAGATACTTTTCAAGTGCCTCCTCCGTCATTTCAGCATAGTCGTGAAGTATTTCTTTAACGTCCATATTCTCAATTCCCTTCGAGCTGTTCTACTTTGAGCTTTGCATTTTCAATGTAATCGGTGAGCTTCTTTGAAAGAGTCACTGCCTCGGTATATAACTTCATCGACTCCTCAAGTGTTATGCCGCCATCGCCCATCTTTTGTGAAATTTCTCTGAGCTGCTGCATCTCTTTCTCAAAATCCATATCCAAACCTCACTTTTTGATTTTGATATCCTTAACTTCTGCTGAAATCGTTCCATCTAAGACTTCAACTTCGATTGAATTGCCCACTGAAACATCATTTACAGAGGACACAATCTTCTCGCCGCTTTTAGTAAGCGAATATCCACGCTGCAAAACGCTCAGCGGATTTAAATCCGAAACCGACTGCACCAATTTACCCAAATCATTTTCCGCAGCCGTAAGCCGACGATGAATATTGTTGGAAATCGCTTCATTAAGCCGCAGAAGTTCGCTCTCCCACTGTGAAATTCTTCCACGCGGAGAATTGAGCTTTATGTCCTTTTCAAGCAAGTCGATTTCTTTTTGGGTGTTTGTCAGCACGCGATTCACCAACATTGCAGCAGTCATCTTGTGGTGAGCTATTTCTCCAAGAATACGCCCGATTTCGGGAGTCGCAATCTCTGCAGCCTGAGTAGGTGTTGAAGCACGTGCGTCTGCCACCATATCTGCAATCGTGGTATCCGTTTCGTGACCGACCGCACTGATTACAGGAATACTCGACGCAAAAATCGCCCTTGCCAACGCCTCGTCATTGAAACAGTCCAAGTCCTCCTTAGAACCGCCGCCGCGTCCGATGATAATCACATCTGCACCAATAGTCTGTGCCTTTCCCAGACCCGCAATAAGGGTAGGTACCGCACCGTCACCCTGTACAGTCGCAGGAATAAGACAAATTTCCGTTATCGGATAACGCATTTTCGTCGTTTCGATAACATCGTGAATAACCGCACCGGTGGCTGATGTGATAACCGCGATTTTCTTTGGAAAAGGCGGGAACGGACGTTTTCTCCCAAACAGCCCCTCTGCCTCCAGCTTCTGAATTAGTTTACGAAGAGCCGCCGCAGCGTCACCGTCGCCGTACTCCTCCATAGAGGTCGCTATCATCTGATACTTGCCAAACGGCACATACACATCAATATAGCCGCCGCAAATAACCTTGTCGCCCATTTTCGGGTTGAAATCAATATCTTCAACCCCGCTGAACATAGCACACGAGAGCGGGGATTCCTTGTCCTTCAGCGTGAAATACAGATACTGCGAACCCGGTCGTCTGCCTGCCTTGCGTGTGATAGTGGAAATCTCGCCGCAAACAAAGAAGTTCCTGAGCTCGGGATTACTCGAGATAGTGTCCTTTACCTTGTTGTTGACTTCCTCCACCGACCATACCTGCTGACCGTTAAGCATTTCCCTCAAGTTCCCTCTTGTATGAATTAAGTACGCCGTTGATAAAACCGCTGTCCGACTTTTGCGAATACTTCTTTGCAAGTTCAACGGCTTCGTTTATAGCTGCCGCATTAGGCACCTTATCGCAGTACTTCATCTCGTAAATTGCGATTTTTAGAATCACCGAATTCACCTTTGCGATACGTGCCGCAGAACGCGTCTTGGAATACTTTGAAATCACCGCGGAGAGTTCCTCCTCGTGTTCCAGTACGCCGCGGACTATCTCGTCCGTCTGCTCGTTCTTTGCCATATCGAAAGCGTCGGCGTTAAGTTCATCTATCTCCTCGATTGTCGTTCCGAACTGGAGCTGATATAATTCGAGGAACGCCCCCTCGCGAACCTCGGGACTCGGCAAGTTCATCTCACTCATTCTGTCACCTCTGTGCTGTCTTTGTAGCACACACCCATAATATTTACGTCAACCTTTGTTACCGTAAAGCCGGTCATATTCTGAACCGCCGACTTCACGCTCTTCTGAACGCCCTCAGCCACCTTTACGGCATTGTAGCCCTCAACGATATTTACGTCCATACGTATTACAGCCGCCTCACCGAGGATTCTCGCACGAACAGGCGACTTTTTCGGAATGGGCAAAGACTCCGAGTTCTTAATTTCCACACCGTCTATCTCGCAGGCTGCAGTTTCGGCAATCTTGATAATAACATCTTCCGAAACTCTCATACTGCCCGGGGTATGCTTTTTTGAAGTTTCCATATATTCCCTCCAGATTATAATTATCCAATATCTCTGAAAAATTTCACTCCCTTTTATTATAACACAACTTGTTCCAATAAACAAGTATTTTTTTTAAATTTAAGGAAAAAGAGTAGCAAAAATTTACGAAAAGAATAAACTGCATTATAGCAAGAAGCACATCAACTATCGTACATCGCGAAGGGGGGAAACATAATGCGTGGTCCCAGAAGAAGGAATCCCAGATGCTGTGCCATACTTGGCATTGCAGCATTGGTGGGAGCCATAATTTGTATGTCGTTCTTCTCCCTGAAAGCAATGCTGTTCACGATAGCTGTTTTGCTGATAGTACTGGGGATTTTCCTGCTAAGACTTTAAGGGAGGCTGCATTATGAAAATCGTAGTGGTTAAGAGTCCAAAAATGTTCGCGGGGTTGCTGAGAGTGATATTCGGCATTAAGAAGTCCAAGTCAGTATAGTAGCAAACCGGCTCGGAGGCTATTGCCCCCGAGCCGGAAACTTTACTTGCACCTACTACTTAACTTCCACAATTGTAATATTGTCACTTGCAACGTCAACCTCCGACTGGAGAGCTGCCTTTATTTTCGCTGCACCAACCGCGTCAAGACCGTCTGTTTTTACGATAACATTCGCTCCTTTGTCGCTGAGATAGCACAGTGCGTCCGAGAACCCTTGTGCCTTAAGCAGCGTTTCAATCTTGTTCTCGCTTTCGATGGTGCGGCTGAGCGACTGGGCATTCTTCGTAATAACCGAAAGTTCGTCATTTGTCATATCGCCGCCCTGATACATACCCGCAAGAACTTCTGCCGCCTCATCGCGGCTCTGCTGCTTATCAAGGCGGGCTTTTGCAAAATAAGCGTCGGTATTCGTGTTGGAAACATACGCCGTGTCGCCGTAATTTGCTCCCGCACTCACCTCGGTGACAGGAACCTTGCTGTCCTTGCTGCCCGACTTGCTGCTTAGAACAATGTTCACCGCAGCAGCCGCTCCAAGCAGCACCACAAGTGATGCAATCACAATCTGCTTCTTCCCGATAATCAAGTTAAATCTTCTCATAATAGTATCCTTTCTTAAATTTAATTCAGTCAAGACTAATATGTTATGTAGACGCGTGAAACGCCGATATTCAGTGCTTTAGCCACTGCATAAGTCACCCGTTCCCGGACAAGCGGGTCAACCGCCCCCGGACACACCACCGCTGCCCCCCGCACAATCGGCTGCACAGTTCCAATTTGCAGCGGCTCTTTGCCGTTTCCTGCGAATACCACCTCCGTTTCGACCGATTCGTTGCCTGTGCTGCCATTTTCGCTGCTCTGTGACGACGCTTCAAACCGCCTGTCTTTCTCGTAAACCCGCGTAGACGTGGTGTCGAGCGTTATCATCACCTCGATTCGGGAAGAGTCGCCCACTCCGTCAATCCGCGATACAAGCCGCGTTATACGTTGTTCAAGTTCACGCTCCAAAGCCGCCGCATTCTCCGTTTTCTGTGATACGCCCGCATTCTCAGACTTCCCATCACAAGAGATTGTGCTCAACAGCAAAAGCACCATAGCTGCCAAAGCCGAGGCTATCAAGATTTTTCTGCCCTTCTCCCCCAGCAAAATTTCCCTCAGCCGCTCACCGAGCTTTTTTGTCGATACTGTGAAAGCCATAGCCCAACCCCTTTTCTCAGTCCTTGCCGCACCGCATCTGCCTATCCGTCCTGCAGCACCGTTACTATTTCAATGCCTGTAAGCTCCCGCGAGAGAAGCCCAGCCGCCGCTTCTGCCGCCGCCTGTTCTCCCGCTCCAAATACGAGCTTTACCTGTCTAATACTTATGCTGTACAAACCCGAAATATTAACGATGATGTGAACTTCTTTCGGATAAATTTCGTAATTATTCAGCAGACTGTAAATCTTCTCCGACATCTCGTCGCAGATTTGTTTGCGGAGATTTTCGTTGACGCTGCCCGAAAACTGTACAAACTTCTCACTCTCGAATAAAGCAGCATTCTCCTCGCTGAAATCAAATTCAGCCCCCGCCACAGCCGAAATTCCCGTCAGCAGAAACACCCCAGCAATAAGGAACGAAATCTGCTTCCTGAACTTATTTTCGGGAACAATCACCCGAAAAATCGCCACAACAATCGCCGCCACACACACTGTTGATAAAAACTTCATCTCACACCGCCCCCGTTATCGACAGCATAATGAATACCGCCAGAAAGTTCAGCACTAAGAAGCATACCGTCACCGCAGTAATTATCGCCATCACCGAGCCGCAGCTTTTGTAAAGTCCCGCAAGTTCCTTTTGCCCGAAAACCTCCGCCGTATACTCCGCAAGCGTCAATGCCACCCGATAACAGAACAACCCCGCCAACACCGGAACAATAATTGCCGCTGCCCCGATTATTCCATAAGTCCCCACGCTGCCTTTTAGCATGGAAAGACCGCCGCTTACCATATTCACCGCGTCCGAAATCGTCCCTCCGACTATCGGCACTCCCTGCGACACCACAAACTTCGCCGCCTTAATTGCCGAAGAATCTGCCGCCGAAGTCACCACCGTCTGCACCGACAGCACGCTCATAAAAATCGTCATAATCAAGGTAAGCCCCCACACCACGATTTTCTTGATACCCTCGCCCAGCTTGTCCAGCTTGAGTTCAGGCTCCGCAGCTCCCGCCGCCGATACTCCGAGAATAGCCGCACACAGCGGTGCCAGAAGATTAACCGCCACTTGCGAGAACAGCTGTGTTGCCGCCAGCACCGCTGAATTCACCGCCGAAGCGGATGTCATATGCCCCATTGCCGCAGCTATTCCCGTAAAAGCAGGAATAAACACCATCGTAAAATTCGCTGCAGAACTAAGAGCCGCCAATGCTTCTTCCAGCACTTCTCCGACCGCAGCCGCCGCAACGCCTGCCCCGCATAAAGCCCCCACCGCCGAGAACACGCCTTTAAGATTCCCCTGTTCTGTCAGCGACTGTGCCAGCACGCACATCAGCGTAACCCCGAACAGCGAGCAGAACAGCTTCAGTGGCTTTCCTGCCTTAGCTTTCAGCAATTCCCACAAATTACGCAGTACCCCCGAGAACGACAACCCCGCCGCTCCCGAATTTTCAGGGGTAATCCCCGATTCTTCCAACGCACTTGCCGCATCGCTCGGCAATGCACTCTGTATCTCATCACCGCCGAAGTCGATCTGCGTATTCTCCACCGACTGTGCAGCCACCTTTACGGGAAAAAACAGCATTACAGCCAGCACT
>JBJESA010000285.1:0-6993 GCA_051882535.1 Oscillospiraceae bacterium | reverse complement strand
GGAAACCATAGTACAGCGGGAAACAGTGTCCCACAATCGCCATCAGCACCGCCATATACTCCACCCACGTCATACCAAGCGATGGGTCAGTGGTGTCCACTCCTCCTAAGAATCTGAATGCCAGCCGCACCAGCAGCACGGCAATCGCTGCCTTGGATACATCGCCCAAAAGCACGATTCCCGCAGCACCCTTTCCCAGAACACGCAGGGTGTTGGTAAGTCCCGCATTTTTGCTGCCCATTGTGCGGATATCCTTGCCTGTCTTTGCCATTGATACTATTATCGAGGTGTTAATTCCCGAGAGCAGATAAGGCACGACAAGCATTATAATGTAGCAAATCCATATCATATTTAGTCTCCTCCCAGGCTGTCGATAAAGGCACATCTGCTTCGTCAACGGCTTGTCGGCAGGCACAAAGCCTAGCCGACAAACCGTTTCCTCGCATCTGCACCTTTATCGCCAGCCTAATTATGACCTTTATTAATGTGCTTTCCGTTAATCACAAAGTCTATGTTTCCGTTCAGAGTGCGGAGAACGGCACACAGCAGTGCGGGATTTTCGTCCGGTCTGAACGGCATATTGAGCGTCTTTCCGTCTTTTAGCGTGAGCGTAATTTTGCGGCGGTTCATCTCTGCGGCGAGTATCTCCCCGCAGTCCACGAACTTTATCTTCCAGTTTGCGAAGAATACGGCGGTGTTCCCGAAGAAAAAGCGTGTGGGGAATCTTGTGGGCTTTTCGTTGAGAGAAGCCAATACCGCCCCTCCCGCCTTGGTGATTTTCCGCTTGAAAATCAGCGGCTCGGTAATGAATTCCACTGTGTAGAACATTGACAGCAACACAAGTGCCGCCGTGACCATTCCCGCAAAGAACGGCTTACGGCTGAACGCTCCCACAAGCGTAAGCCCCAGAACGCAGAGTGCCGTAACCGTCCAGTTGCCGATAAGCGTTATTCGGTGGACTTTGCGGTATTCTTTCAGAATTTCTTTCATTCGTCATCTCCGCTGATTTCTTCGGCTTCGGCGGGAATTTCGGGAAGCTCGTTTTCGATGTTCTCAATATCCTCAATATCCTCGTTGTCCTCGCTTTCGGGCTTTTCGGGGATACGGTCGCGGATTTTCTGTGCGAGTTCCGCGGGGTTTTCCGACTTTTCCGTTTTGAGGAATATCAGCCGCCCGCCGCCCGAAATGCCGATACTGTTCGGGTAGGAGGTCACTTCGTCAATCTTCGAATAGCGGATTATTCCCGAATCAAACGGAAAGAACACGATAAAATCCCGCAGAAAATAGCGGCCGTGCTCGGGTTTTGTCACCGCAAATTCATCAATAACTCTTGCCCGCTCTTCCGAGGGGAGATTGCTCAGATGTATGCGAAGCCGCCCCGGTCTTGCAAACGCATTAAGATACACGTCACGCACCAGAAACAACAACGCAACCGCACCCAGCACGATAAACAGCCAAGTGATGTTTAGTTCCTCGCCGAAAATTACATTCGCATTAAGTGCCAGCACACCGAATCCCACCGCCAGTACAATGGAAATGGTAATCGGCACGGCACGCGATTTCATAAGATAGGCTCTGCAAGCCTTGATAATCGTATTGATATTCGCCATTTACTCGCCACGCTCCCTGATAGACAGCTTGATGGGCGTTTTGTCCAAGCCGAATGTTTCCCGAATCTGGTTTTCCAGATAACGCTGATAGGAGTAGTGGAAAAGCTCCTTGCTGTTGCAGAACACCACGAAAGTCGGGGGATTGGTGGAAGCCTGCGTCATATAGTAAATCTTCAGACGCTTGCCCTTGTCGGACGGCGGCTGAACTCGACTTGTCGCGTAGTTGAGCATATCGTTCAGCACGCCTGTCGAAATTCTGCGGGAGTGCTGTTCGTGTACTTCCTTGATAAGCTCAAACAGCTTGTCCACACGCTGTCCTGTTTTCGCCGAGATAAACACGAACGGCGCGTAGCTCATAAACGAGAAGTCCGTTTCCAGCTTTTTGGTGAACTCGTTGAGGGTTTTGTCCGTCTTGTCGGGAACTGCGTCCCACTTGTTCACGGCGATTACGCACGCCTTGCCCTTGTCGTGTGCGTAGCCCGCTACCTTGCTGTCCTGCTCGGTGAATCCCACCGTTGCGTCAATCATCACAACGCACACGTCAGCACGGTCTACCGCCATCAATGCACGAAGCACGCTGAAATGCTCTATATTCTCCTTTACCTTAGCCTTACGCCGCATACCCGCCGTGTCGATAAAGATGAATTTATCGTCGCCGCGTACCACTTCGCTGTCCACCGCGTCACGGGTAGTACCCGCAATATCCGAAACGATAGAACGCTCCGTGCCTGTGATGTGGTTTACAAGCGAGGATTTGCCGACATTCGGCTTTCCGATAACGGCAACCTTGATGGAGTCCTCGTCATACTCGTCCGGCTCGTCGGGCGGGAGGTTCTTGAACACCGCTTCGAGCAGGTCGCCCGTGCCGTGTCCGTGTACTGCGGAAACTGCAATCGGGTCGCCCAATCCCAGATTGTAGAACTCGTAGAACTCGGGCGGGGGAGCACCGATATTGTCGTCCTTGTTTACTGCCAGAACAACGGGCTTTCCGCTCTTGGTGAGCATCTGTGCCACATCTGCGTCGTCGGCAGTCACGCCCGAAGTGAGGTCGGTCACGAAGATGATGCAGTCCGCACTCTCGATTGCAAGCATTGCCTGCTCACGCATCTGTGCCAGAATAACATCGTCTGTTTTCGGCTCGATACCGCCCGTGTCAATCAGCATAAATTCTCTGTCCAGCCACTCACAGCGGCTGTAGATACGGTCGCGGGTTACTCCGGGGGTGTCGTCTACGATGGAGAGCCGCTTGCCGACCAATTTGTTGAAAAGTGTGGACTTTCCGACATTCGGACGTCCGACAATTGCTACTAACTGCATTTTTTGCTCCTATTCTCTGATTCTATTATCCTAATCTCTTAATATATCTGTCAAGAAGTGCGGAAAGTTCGATTTCCCGAACCTGCACTTGCGAGTTTTCGTTTATATCCTTGCCCGAAATTCCGATAAGGAACTCGCCGCTTTCCACCGCCATCGTGTTGGGGAGAGTGAGCGTGTTCACCCCACGCAAATCACGGGATATACCAAGTCCCAGCCGCTTTAAAAACGCCTCTTTCTGCACCCAGAAGCGGATAAAGCTCCCGCCGTTTTCCACTGCGGCAAGTTCATCATCGCAGAGTACCCGCTTGTACAGTTCGGGCTTGATGGTGCGGCTTTGCCGTTCGATATCCACGCCTATTTCACCGTTCTCCGAAAAAGCAAGGCAGATAGCATTCCCCGTATGCGACAGGGAGAACTGCAAGGGGCTGTCCTTGATGTACGGCTTGCCGTGCGGCCCACGTGTGAAGTCAATCTTGCTCTGCTTTATCCCAGTGCGGCCCTCAATCTCCGACAACATCAGCAGTCGGGAGAGCAGGGCGTTTATTCGGTCACCCTCGGTTTTCTTTTTGAGAACGCCGTTTCTCCGTGCGGGAGTAAGACAGCCCGCAAAGCCCTCGACTTCGAGCCATGAGGTGGATTCGGGGTATTTCAGCAAGATAATGTCCATTTCTATTCTCCTAATATGTCGGGCTATTTCGGGAAACTGTCGCCCACTTCCGCTTTCCGTGCCTTTTTGAACTGCGGATTGCTTTTGGTGACTATGCGGGTTTCAATGCCATTCTCCGTACAGAGGTTGAGGGTTATTTTACCCGCTTGTATAATCGGCTTGCGGAGAACCCGCGTTTCGCACGGTGCGGGATTTTTCTCTGCGGCGAGAAAGCAGAACTTCTCGTCCTCGTAAGGTGCGTCCCCGCCTTTCAGCCGTTTGTGCAGAGCAGACCGCTGAACCCTCTCCGAGAAGTGACACCAATCGTCCGCGGGCAGGGGACATTCCCCGCTGTGCGGGCAGGGAGCGGCTATTGCGAATCCCCGTTCTGTCAATGTCGAGCGGAATTTCTTCATCTGCGTGAATGCGGCGGGAGTGCCCGGCTCTACGATAATAAGCCGATTTGCACTGTCGGCAAGACGGTCGAGCGTCTTTTCCTGTGCGTGTTCGGGGAGTTCGTTGAGGCAGTAGGCACAAATCGCCAAATCCGTCTTTCTATCGGGAAAATTGCGGGTGATGTCGCAGTTCTCCCAATTTACGGGAATGTCGAGAATTTCGCAGAAGCGTTTTCCCAGCTTTTGCATATTCGGCTCTTGCTCGTAGGCGAACAGTTCCTCGCAGTCGGTGAGCATTGACGCCGCGATTATCCCCGCACCCGTTCCCGCACCGTAGTCCGCTATCGAGCGTATTTCGCCGCCAAAGCACTCCAGCGACAATTCCAAGGCACGGCTTACCGCACCGAATGTCGCGGGCATACGAGAAGCCGCATATACGAGAATTTCACGCTCCCCGCCGATTGTGCGGTGTGCGTTGTCCGAGCGGTACCCCTCGGATATTCTGCGGGCGGTTTGTTCAAGTGCGTTTATGTTCTCAGAGGAACAAAGCCGCTCGGTTTCTGTTCGGATTGGTTCGGGGAATGTCATTAAACAAAGTGCCTTTCATTATTATATATAATTTGGCGGAAAAAGTCAAGCCATTTCGACAATTATTTCATTTTCAGCCTGCAATGCCGCAGCGGGGACAAAGTTCTTTTCAAGAACTGTGCCGTTGAGCGTAAGCGACTTTACGCCGTGCTGTGAGCTGTTGGGGTTGTTGATGGTGATGTGGAGCTTCTTCCCTCTGAATGCCTTGTCGATGGTAAGTGACTTCCAAGCGGACGGAATAGACGGATCAATCGTCAGTCCCTCGGCATTCGGGACAAGTCCCAGAATACCCTCCACTGTACCCACCATAACGGTAGAAGCCGTTCCCGTCAGCCAGTGAACGTGAGTTCTTCCCGCGAACGGGCTGTCCTTGCCCTCGGTGAACTGTCCGTAGACATAAGGCTCCATCACACGGATTTCCGCGGCGTCATTATATGCGGCGGGACACGCCTCTCTCCAATATTGATATGCCATATCGCCGCGTCCGAGCTTTGCCTCGGCGAGGATAAGCCAGCCCTGAGGCTGTGAGAAGATACCCGCGTTCTCCTTTACGCACTTGTTGTAGCAGTGCATAAGTGCTCCCTCAAATGCGTGATTTTCGTATGGGGGGTACATTACCATCGCACCGTAGGGAGTGTTTAATTCGCGGGAAACGGAGTCGAGAGCCTTTGTACCACGCTCCTCACCCGCAAATCCCGAAATAACCGCCCAGCTTTGCGGGTTGAGCCACATATTCGCCTCGGGGTCGGTGCGTTTGCCGATAATCTCGCCCGTTTCGCGGTAGCCGCGGATAAAGCGGTCGCCGTCCCAGCATTCGTCAAGTGCCTTGCCGAGCGTTTCGTTAATCTTGTCGAGCTGTGCGATATAGGCGGAGTCGTTCTTCATCACTGCATACTCACGCAGAATCTTCACAGCGTACAGAAGTTGGAACGCAACGAACGTGCTTTCGCCCTTCTTGCCAAGCCGCAGGCAGTCGTTCCAGTCGGCGTGAAGTCCCGCGGGCATTCCGTGACTGCCGAGGTTGTTCATCGAGAATGAAATCGCACGCTTGAGATGCTCGTACACCGTGCCGCTCTCTCCGTTGTTCGCAAAGAGAATCTGCTTGTCGAGGAACGCAATATCGCCGCTTTCGCCGATGTACTTGTACACGGTAGGGAACAGCCACAACGCGTCATCTGCACGCCACGAGGGGTGACCTGTTTCGCGGACGTATTCGGGTTCGTCGGGGGTGTTCTCCTGTCCCGCTGTGTGGGTGTATTTTACGAGGGGAAGTCCCGCACCGTTCGCCGCCTGTGCGGAGAGCATAAACTCAAGCTGTTCTCTCGCAGAGTCGGGGGCAAGGTGGATAATACCCTGAATATCCTGCACGGTGTCGCGGTAGCCGTAGCCGTTTCGAAGTCCGCAGTACACCAGCGAAGCCGCACGCGACCAGATAAACGTGATGAAGCAGTTGTACGCGTTCCAAGTGTTTACCATATTGTTGAAATCGGGGTCGGGGGTGTTTACCGTGAGATTTTCGAGCTTTTCGTGCCAGTAGGATTTAAGCTCGGCAAGTTCACGCTCGGCGGTGGATTCGTCCTTGTAGCGGGCAAGAATTTCACGAGCCTCGTCCTCGCCTTTCTGACCGAGAACAAAGGTGAAGGTGCGGGTTTCTCCCGCCGCAAGAACGGCATCGCTCTGGAGAGCACCCACGGAGTTTGTGCAGTAGTTGAGCTTGTTCGGAAGTCCGCTTTCGATACCCGCAGGATTTGCATAGCCGCGGTACGCACCGATAAACGCGTCACGGTCGCCACAGTATGCCGAAACGGGCGAATCCGCAAGTCCGAAAAAGCGGGAAATGCCGCCCTCTGTTTCGTTCTGTCTTTGGAGAATGAAATTGTCCTTGAAGTAGGTGTGGGTGATGAACAGCGTGTACTGCAAATTCACTTGATCCTGCTCGTAGTTGTTATCGTTGACGAACTCGCACACGCCCGAAACTGCAAGGCGGCGGGTTTCACCGCTTGTGTTGGTGACTTTTGTACGCCACACCTCGTAGGTCTTGCCAAGGGGGACGTAGTAGGAAACCTCGGTGCGGATTCCCTTGTATTCCGAAGAAATCACGGAGTAGGCGGTGCCGTGGCGGCACTCGCTCTTGAATTCGGAAAGCGGCTTGCAGACGGGTGCCCACGAGTTGCTCCAGTATTCGCCGCTGTCAAGGTCGCGAAGATACACATAGCGTCCCGGAGTGTCGGAGGGTACGCCGTTGAAGCGATAGCGGATAATTCGTCCGTTCGCACCGCTCTTTTCGAAGCTGTAGCCGCCCGCATTGTTGGAGATAATTGCACCGTACTCGGGACTGCCGAGGTAGTTCGCCCAAGGGGCGGGGGTGTCGGGACGGGTGATTACGTATTCCCTGTTTTTCTCGTCAAAATGTCCGTAGTTCATAATCTGAATTCCT
>JBJESA010000284.1:0-7013 GCA_051882535.1 Oscillospiraceae bacterium | reverse complement strand
CCCGAACTGTCCTTGAATATCTCGGAATCCAGCTCGGGAGCATACACAGCCGCACCGGTGCGTGATTTGAGTTCAGCCGCTCCGGCAAAGTGGTCATAGTGTCCGTGTGTTATAATTATGCCGCCGAGCGTCAAATCATTCCTATCAAGAAGCAAAAGCACTTCCGCAGAGGACGCGGGGTCGATAACAACCGCCTTATTATCCTCCGCAGGAATCACATAACAGTTAGACGCCAGCATTCCGAGCGGAAGCATCTCGATATTCTTCAAAAAATCACTCCAATTTAAACCTTACCTGTTCTGTCAGCAGATACCACGCCGGGAATCTTCTTGATTTTCAATATTATATTGGTAAGCTGTTCTACGCCTGCAACCTCGATAGTGATAAGCAAATTGGTATTGCCGTTTTTCAAACGGTGCATATTCATCTCGTGCATCGGCACACGGTTTTGTGCGATTGTGGTTGTGATTTCCGCAATAACCGTGGACTTCTGCTCCGCGATAATGTCGATTGTTGCACGGTAGGTGGAATCGTCCACACCCGCCCACGACGCCTTAATCCAACGGTCGCGGTTTTCATCGCTGTCCATATTGTTGATGATATTGATACAGTCCTGCTTGTGGATAGAAACGCCAAATCCACGCGTCACAAAACCTATTATCGGATCTCCGGGAAGCGGATTGCAGCACTGTGCAAACTTCACCGCAACATTGTCGATACCCTCGATAATAACGCCCTTCTGACGGGAACGCTTGTTTGACTGCTCAATATTCTCCTCGCCTGTGGGGAGAACGATATTCTGCTCTTTGAGGGTACGCAGCTGCATATCTTTAATTCGCTGAATAACCTTGCTGAGTGCTACTCCTCCGTATCCTATTGCTGCGTACAAATCGTCAACAGAGTTTACACGAGCACGCATTGCCGCGTCTTCGAGAATCTCCTGTTCGAGAGGAATACCGTTGCGTCTGAACTCACGCTCCAGCTCCTCCCTGCCGACTTCGATATTCTCCTCGCGGCGTTCTTTCTTAAACCACGAACGAATTTTTCCCTTTGCCTCGGTGGTTTTAGCAATTTCCAGCCAGTTTCGGTTAGGACCGTAATTCGGCGAACCGCTCGTGAAAATTTCCACGATATCGCCTGTCTTTACTTGGTAGTCGAACGGTACCATTCTGCCGCCGACCTTCGCACCCGTCATCTTGTTGCCGACTTCGCTGTGGATAGAATACGCAAAGTCGATAACATTTGCACCAAGCGGAAGTGCGAACACATCTCCTTTCGGCGAGAACACAAACACCTCGTCCTGCGAGAGGTCGTTCTTAATCGCATCGGTGATTTGCTCGACATCGTCAGCTTCCTGCTGACGCTCAAGCAGCTGTCTTATCCAGTCAAAACGCTTTTCACCCGCAACGGAACCTTTCAGTCCCGCCTTGTACTTCCAGTGAGCCGCGATACCGTACTGGGCGGTGTTGTGCATCTCCACAGTACGAATCTGCACCTCAAAAGGAATTCCCTCTTTACCGATAACGGTCGTGTGAAGCGACTGGTAGCGGTTGGGCTTGGGGGTTGCGATATAGTCCTTGAAACGGTACGGCATGGGGCTGAACAAATCGTGGATTACGCCCAGCACGTTGTAGCATTCGATTACCGACTGCACGATAATACGCACCGCATAGATATCGTAAATCTCATCGAACGGCTTGTTCTTGAGATACATCTTCTTATAGATACTGTAGATGGACTTAACGCGTCCCTCGATTATCGGCTCGGGCTTGATATCGGTGATACGCTCACGGATCCGCGAGATAATCTTATCGACAAAGCTGTCGCGTTCCTCTTTATGCAAATCCAGAAGCCGCTCAATTTCACGGCAGCCATACGGGTCGAGGTAGCGGATAGCAATGCTCTCCATCTCCTCCTTAACGTCGCTCATACCGAGTCGGTGGGCGATGGGAGCGTAGAAATTCATCGTTTCAAGCGAGGTCTTACGCTGTTTCTCGGGGGGACGTGCATACAGCGTTCTCATATTGTGAAGCCTGTCCGCGAGCTTGATGATGATTACTCGGATATCCTTGCTCATCGCCATGAGGATTTTGCGGATATTCTCAGCCTGCTGTTCCTCTTTGGTGTTGAGGGGGACTTTACCGATTTTCGTAACGCCGTCTACCATCACGGCTACGTCTTCACCGAACTTCTTGCGGATTTCGTCAAGCGAAATCTCCGTATCCTCCACGACATCGTGCATAAGTGCCGCACAAATCGTATCGGTATCCATGCAGTAGTCCAGAAGAATGGACGCCACGGACAGCGGGTGCGTGATATACTTCTCTCCCGAAGAACGCATCTGTCCCTCGTGAGCCGCCTCTGCAAGCTCGTATGCACGCATAATTTTAGCGGTGTCATACTGCTTGTCGGTTTCCTTAACCCTCTCCATAAGCCGTTCTATGGTGATAGGTTCGGAAACGTTCCCCGTACCGTATGTTTTTGTGTTATCGGTACTCACAATCATCGCCCCCTATTGGTATAAAAAAGATTAAACAGTCTGATATCCGAGCGAGGTTTTCAGTCTGTCGAGATAACTGCCGTTTGCAAACAAATCCTGCTTTTGCGGATTCGGAACAAGCTCAATCGCTCCGTTCTCGGAAACGCTTATCATTCCCGCATCGGCAAAAGCGTCAAGCGTCACTTTCAGCTTGCAGTAGTTGACGCTGCCATACATACCAAAAAGCTGCTCGGCAGTTTTTCCGCTGCTGCGTTTAAGCATATCGAAAACAGGTATAAGCTCCGTGCGGTCTTGAGGGAGAACTCTCGGAAGAAGCCGCACATCGCAGCCCTCACCCCTCGAAATTTCCTCATATACACGCATTGCAGCAAAATATTTGTCCTCTTGGAAACCGGAATAACGGAAATCCTCCAGCCTTAACTGTACAGTTGTATTGCCGTTAAACTCATTCAGTTCAGCGGACGCTATGATATCAATGCGGTCGCCGTCACTCGGGAAGAAGTCGTCAAACCGCACGTTAAATGAAATCACAGGGATAGTCACCCCGTTGTTCGTCACTTTAAACGCCGTATATTTGCCTCCCTCACCCCTTGGTGCCTTTCCGCTTACTACACAGTCAGAAAGTCTGAACACGGGCGACTCGTTGCCCTCGCCAAACGGCTCCAGGCGTTTGAGCATAGCCACGTTATCGGAAGTGAGCATATTCGCCGTTACTTCCATATCGGCATATATCGAATATTCGGGCATTTTGGGGAATGCCTTACGGCTGTACTCGTGGATTCTTTGGGTGAACTCCGAAATCTTATCCGCAGGGAGCGAAAAACCTCCCGCACCCGTATGTCCGCCAAATTTCGTCAAAATATCGGCACACTCTGCCAGCATCTTATATGCGGAATAGCCCTCGATGCTTCTCATTGAGCCTACCGCCTTATCGCCGTTAATCGAGATAAGTACAACGGGCTTTCCGTATTCCTCGAGGATTCTCGAGCATACAATTCCCACAACTCCGTGGTGCCAGCCCTCTTTTGCAAGCACAATTACACGCTGCTTTGCGATAAGCGGGTCTGCCGCCATCATCTTGCGGGCGTCAGATACAATATCATCGCCAATTTTCTGACGCTCGGCATTGAGTTCGAGCAGTTCCTCGGTGAGCGTTCCCGCTCTCTCCACATCGTCCTCGCACAGAAGAAGCTCCACTGCCTTATCGGCAA
The DNA here is from genome assembly GCA_051882535.1 of Oscillospiraceae bacterium. Classification (GTDB taxonomy): domain Bacteria; phylum Bacillota; class Clostridia; order Oscillospirales; family Ruminococcaceae; genus CAG-115. The sequence continues at coordinate 3,302 of JBJESA010000284.1, read as the reverse complement.
CAGCAATTCTTCCAGCAGCATTGATTTTCGGCACCACATAGAATGCCAAATCGGAAGATGTAATATTGGTATTATTGGATCTCACCGCTTTGACAAGTTTGGTAAGTCCCGCATTCTGCTCGTTGCGTATACTTTCAAGACCTCTGGATACTATAAAGCGATTTACACCCTTCAGCGGTACGACATCAGCCACAGTAGCAGTAGCCGCAAGGTCTGAATATCTGTCGAGTATAAACTCGTCATCGCCCTCAATAGCGACAAGCAGCATAAGTGCCACACCCGCACCGCACAGATTCTCAAAAGGAGATGTATCATCTACACGGTGAGGATCTACGCACGCGTCGCACTCGGGCAGCGTTTCGGACGGCTGATGATGGTCGGTTATAACAAGCTGTACACCGTTCTCCTTGAGATACTGTGCCTCGGCATGAGCACTAACGCCGTTGTCCACAGTAATAACAAGCTCTGTACCGCTGTCCACCAGCTTTTTCACAGCGTCAAGGTTCATTCCGTAGCCCTCGGTGTGGCGGTTTGGTATATAGTAGTCCACCTCCGCACCCTGAGCATCGAGGTAGTTGTACAGAATAGCTGTGGAACACACCCCGTCGCAGTCGTAATCGCCGTAAACGGTGATCTTCTTCCCCTCTTCCAAAGCGTTTGAGATAACCTCAACCGCCTTATCCATATCTTTCATCAAGAAAGGGTCGGGAAGTTCGGTACAGACGAATCCTCCATCAGCGATTATTCCACGCTGATGCAGAATACCGCCCGCAAGCGGACCAAACTGAGCGATTATATCGGGATTAGCTGTGCCAACAGACTGCTGAACCCTCCATCTTTTAAACATAGTTCCTCCGTCAAACAGAAAGCTCTGCCGTTTCGCCCAGCAAATCCTTGTTCGCGTCAAGAATGGGCTTTACACACTCCGCAAGGAACTCGTCAACCTGTTCGGGTGCACGTCCCACATACAAATCGGGAATCAGCACAGAGAGGATTTCTTCCTTGGTTACGCAGAAAATCGGATCGTTTGCGATAAGGTCAACCAGGTTGTTGTCGCCGCCCTCCTTGACGCGTCTTGCTGCCATGTGGGAGTACTTGCGAATCTCCTCGTGGAGTTCCTGTCTGTCCTTGCCGCTGTTCTTTACGGCTCTCATCATTATATTCTCGGTAGCCATGAAAGGAAGCTTCTCCATAAAGCGACGCTTGATAACCTCGGGGTATACTTCCATACCCTTAGTTACGTTCAACATAATATTGAGGATTGCGTCTACACCAAGGAATGCCTCAGCTACCGCAATACGCTTGTTTGCACTGTCGTCAAGAGTTCTCTCAAACCACTGTGTACCTGCGGTGAACGCGGGATTAAGCACATCAATCATCACATAGCGTGCAAGAGAAGTGATACGCTCGCTGCGCATCGGATTACGCTTGTAAGGCATTGCGGACGAGCCAATCTGCTTATCCTCAAACGGTTCGGACATCTCCTCGAAATTCTGAAGAATTCTCAGGTCGTTGGAGAACTTGGAGCAGCTTTGTGCAATTCCCGAAAGTGCCTGCAGCACCTGGAAATCCACCTTGCGGGAGTAGGTCTGACCGCTTACGGGTACAACGGAGGAGAATCCCATTTCCTCGGCAATCATCTGCTCGAGCTTCTTAATCTTCGCGGAATCGCCGTCAAACAGCTCCACAAACGAAGCCTGAGTACCTGTAGTACCCTTCTGACCGAGAAGTGCGAGATTGTCGATACGGTACTCTACTTCCTTGAGGTCCATCAGCAGCTCGTTAATCCACAAAGTAGCACGCTTACCAACGGTAGTGGGCTGTGCGGGCTGGAGGTGGGTGAATGCCAGACAAGCAAGCTTCTTATGCTCCTCAGCAAACTGGGAAAGGTTTGCGATTACGTTGATGAGCTTCTTCCTGACGAGCTTCAACGCGTCACGCATAACGATGATATCGGTATTGTCGCCAACATAGCAGGAAGTAGCACCGAGGTGAATAATACCCTCTGCCTTGGGACACTGCTGTCCGTATGCGTAAACGTGTGCCATTACGTCATGGCGAACCTCACGCTCACGCTTTTCTGCCACGTCATAGTTGATGTTGTCGATATTAGCCTCCAGCTCGTCAACCTGCTCCTGAGTAATGGGAAGACCGAGCTTCATTTCGCCTCTTGCAAGAGCGGTCCAAAGTCTTCTCCATGTTGTAAACTTCTTGTTCGCAGAGAAGATGTACTGCATCTCCTTGCTTGCGTAGCGAGTGCAAAACGGGCTTTCGTAGGAATTATACTTGTCAGTCATAATAGTACTCCTTAAAAATAAAATCTCTAAATTACATTGTATCACAATCGACAGATTTATACAAGTATTTCTCGAAAGGATTTTTTGCGTTTATAAGATTTAAATAAAAAATCGCCTGTTTTCTCTTGAATTTTTGTCACTATTTCATATACAATAATCGGAGATTTAATCCTCCAACCTGTGGCAAAAATAAACGGATACTAATCGTAGTATTATTCAGAATTTCATCAATTTACTATACCTTTTGAGTATTTCGATAAAGCTGTCTGTAACCTTGTTGGGGTTAATACTGCGGTGGTATATGCCAAATGGGATTTCACTGCAATCAACAATCGGAATTTTTCTAAGTTTCGGACTTTCAGGGACGAGCTTTTCCGGCACTATCGCCATTCCCCAACCCACCTCCGTCAAAAGCCTCACCTCTTCGGAGGAGGAACAGAACTGTACTATCGACTGATTTCTGTCGCCAATCATTCTTCTTTGAGTATCGGAAGTTCTTCTGAAAATCTTCGGTGGTTTTAAGAAAATCAGCGGAATATCATCAAGCAGATTGATTTGTGAAATAGTAATGCTTTCAGCATTGAACACAGGGTACTTCTCTGTGCAAACGCAATACACCTTCTCCTTATACAGTTCTGTAAACTCTATTCCGTCATATTTCGTCTCATCAAGCAGTGCATCAAAAATAAGGTCTATCTCCCCATCGCTGAGCATTTTCAAAAGCTGCGGTAATGACGAAAGCTGAATTTGCGGGCAGCAGTTCGAATACATTTCAAGCAGTTCTTTAATCGGCTCCGTCAGCAGCTTTATATGCGATGTCATTCTGATTCCAATCGACAGATTGCGGCTTTCTTCCAATGTACCGTTATATCTGTTAATCGCTCTGCGGCTTGTCTGGATGATAGTCCGTGCGTCGTTTATCAGCTGTTTTCCTTCCTGCGTCAACTCAACATTTCTCGTAGAACGCTTGAAAAGTCGGACGCCAAGTTCGTCCTCAAGCGTTTT
>JBJESA010000283.1:0-7038 GCA_051882535.1 Oscillospiraceae bacterium | reverse complement strand
AAATCTTCTTTACGTTTTTTGTCATAGTCATAGAAAAAACCTCCCTGTCTTAGTTCTATACAACTCACTCTGCAATGATTATATCGGCTTGTTATCGGGAATCTTTAGTCGTTTTCTCCCAATTTTACATCTTGGCTCTGATATACCATACTATAAGTATCAAAGCGGGCTGTCAAATATGTCGGTCAAATTTGTGTAATCGTTTTCACAAATTTGTATAACACTTATCGTAAAATCATTATATCACAAAAATACCAAGATTGTCAACGGTTTTACAGGTAAAATCATTGAAAAGTGACAAATTCTGTTATGTAAATATGGAATATCCCGCTACGCGTTGACGGCATAGCGGGAGTTGGTCAGAAAATATTCGAAAACTCGCTTTTCGGGTATTATTACTTTACCAATACCGCCAATGCAGACGGCTTGCAGATATCCCCGTCCTTAAGGTAGGAGAGGAGCTTATCCGCCACCTCGTGGCTTTGGCAGAGTACGCGGCTGAGTACGCTTGCAAACCCCGCAATAGCTTCCTCGGTCGGGAATTGTGCGGTGTAGTTCTCGGCGAGATTAAGAGCAATATCGCCTCCGTGGGCAATTTGAGCGGCAACGGAAACCGCGTTCAGCTTGATAGCGGCGAACGCTGTCATAAACAAGGCGTAATTTTCGAAGATGGAATACTTCTCCGAGTAGAACGGCACGGACAGCTCCATCAGCAGGTTGAGTGCGTAGTTGCGAAGCCAGAAATCGCCGCCCGTCTTTTCCGAGAGTGCCGCTTCGCCGCGTGAGTACGCCTCAAGGTCGTATTCACCGTCTGCGGTGCGGAGAAAATCGAGCGTGTTGTTGCCGACCAGCGACATCATCTCGCCGAGGATAACAAGCTTGCCCTTGGGATTAGGCTTTACATCGTCCATTCCGCGGAAAGTCGCCGTGCTTGTGAACTGCTGCTTCAGCTGTGCGATAAGCTGCGGGATAATCTTCTGCTGGCGGTCGTTTACCACCTTGGTGAGCATATCCGCAATAAAGCCGCAGCGGATAATCGCGTTGTCGAGCGGGATTTTCCTGTCGGAAATCATCGCGTAAAACAGCTCGAACAGGTCGATTCGGTAGAGGTACTCGGGGTGTGCTTTCAGCGTTTCGTCAGAGTCGCGGATAACACCGTTTAAGTCGGCGGTTCGGTGGACTTGCGTGCTTACAAGGTTCATCGCCTTTTTGTCGGAGAACAGCCGTTTCGCTACCTCGGGACAGGAAAGACGGCAGCTTCTGTAGACGGTGGAGAAGTTTTTGGAATACGAATCAAACGACATACGCTGTAATCTGGGGAACTCGCGGCAGGTCTTGGATAGGTATTCTTCTCCGAGTTCCTTTTGGATAATACAGAGATTGTCTTCCGTGAGGAACGGGCAACGCATACCATCGCCTAAGATTACCCGATGAGAGCGGGTTTCGCCCTCGTGCTTTTCAAAGCTGTTCTCCATCAGCATCCGCAGTGTGTCGGAGCAGGCGGGGTTTTTGAGAACCTTTTCGACTTCTTCCTCCGTCCAGCCGATATTCCAGCCCACGCAGCAGGAGAAGCGGCAAGGCCCGCCGATACATTTAAAGTCCCGATAATATTCGGGTTGTCTATAGTACATGGGAAAATCCTCCGTATCTTTAGTCACTTCTACTATTGTATCATTCGGGGCGGGTTTTGTCAAGGGCAATTTGGCTTACCGGCGTATGGAAGGACTGTCGCCGGCAAGGTACGGGCGGATTTCCCCAAAAATCTATTTCCAAATCCCGATTGACATTTCACCTGCAATGCTATATAATATAGATAACACATTTTACACAGAGGGGGAATACTATGAAATTCCGTGCAAAAATAATTTCCGTACTGCTGGCGGTTTGTATGCTCGGCGGGTGCGTTCCCACCGAAAATACAGACTTACCCGATAACTCAGCAGATTCGGATAATTCGGGCAATTCGGATAATTCGAGCGGTACGAGTAATTCGGATAATTCGGACGTTTTCGGCAATCCGGGCGGCACAGACAGCTCGGATAATACCGGCAATACCGGAAATTCGAGTACTTCCGACAATTCGGACAATTCCGACAACTCGAACAACACGAACAATTCGGACAACTCGGGCAACACGAGCAATTCGAACAATTCGAACAATTCGAACAATTCGGACAACTCGGGCAACACGAGCAATTCGAACAATTCTAACAATACGAGCAACTCGAATTCTCCCTCCGGACAAAAGCCCCCCGCGAATGTCGGCGACAGCTCCCTCTCCCCTAGCGGAAGCGGCACGGAGGGAACGAAGTCCGTCGGCAATTACAACTACGGCGAGGCTCTCCAAAAGGCTATCCTGTTCTACGAGCTTCAGCGGAGCGGCGATATTGACGAAAAGACCTCCCGCTCCAACTGGCGTGGCGACAGCGGTATGAAAGACGGTGCAGACGCGGGGCTTGACCTCACGGGCGGACTGTATGACGCGGGCGACAACGTGAAATTCAATCTCCCCATGGCGTACACCGCGGCTATGCTCTCGTGGAGCGTTTACGAGGACAGGGACGCTTACGTCAAGAGCGGTCAGCTGGAATACATAATCGACAATATACGCTGGGTGAACGATTATCTGATGAAATGTCACCCGAAAGATGACGTGTACTACTATCAAGTAGGCAACGGCAGTGCAGACCACGCGTGGTGGGGTGCGGCAGAGGTAATGCAGATGGAGCGTCCGTCCTACAAGGTGGACATAAACAACCCCGGTTCGGCGGTTGTGGCAGAGGCGGCGGCTTCTCTGGCGGCGTGTGCGGCGGTGATGAAGTCCACCGACAAAGCGTATGCCGACAAGTGCCTTAAACACGCAAAGCAGCTCTACGACTTCGCCGAACGCACCAAGAGCGACAGCGGCTACACTATGGCTAATGGCTTCTACAACAGCTGGAGCGGTTTCTATGATGAACTGTGCTGGGCAGGCTGCTGGCTGTATCTCGCAACGGGCGACAAATCTTATCTTGATAAGGCAAAAACCTACGAAACCAAGGCGGAGGGCAATTACAAGTGGACTATGTGCTGGGACGATACCTACACAGGTGCGGTGTGCCTTCTCGCAGGAATAACGGGCGACCAGAAATACCGCACTAAAATTGAGAAGAATCTCGACTGGTGGACAACCGGCACAGGCGGCGAGCGTGTCACCTATTCCCCCAAGGGACTTGCGTGGCTGGACAGCTGGGGTTCGCTGAGATATGCGACCACCGCGGGATTTGTGGCGGCGGTGTACGCGGATTACGACTGCTGTCCCACTTCCAAGGCGAAGATTTATCGCGACTTCTGTGCTTCGCAGGTGGACTACGCACTCGGCAGCACGGGACGTAGCTTTGTGGTGGGATTTGGCGAGAATCCCCCCGAACACCCGCATCACAGAACCGCTCAAGGCTCGTGGGCGGACAATATGAACGAGCCGAATTACCACCGTCACACCCTCTATGGGGCATTGGTGGGCGGTCCCGACGCTTCGGACAGCTACACCGACAGCGTTTCCGACTTCAACAAGAACGAGGTCGCGTGCGACTACAACGCGGGCTTCGTTGGTGCTCTTGCCAAGATGTACGACAGATTCGGCGGTCAGACGATAAAGAATTTCGGTGCTATCGAAAAGAAAGGCGAGGAGCTTTATGTCGAACAGCGTGTGAACACGCAGGGCAACGGCTTCACCGAAATAAAGGCGATGATATACAACAAGACCGCGTGGCCCGCAAGAGTGACCGACAATCTAGAACTGCGTTACTTTATCGACCTTTCCGAACTGTACGCGGCGGGCGGCACGGCGTCTGATGTCAAGGTGTCCGTAAACTACGCGGAGGGTGCGAAGTTCGGCGGTCTGTACGAGTGGAACAAGGCAAAGCACATCTACTACGTCAGCATTGATTTCAGCGGCGTAAAGATTTACCCCGGCGGACAGAGTGCATATAAAAAGGAAGTGCAGTTCCGCATGACCGCCCCGACCTGGAATCCCGACAACGACCCGTCCTATAAGGAACTGGTGGGAACGAACGGCAGCGAGCTTATCCGTGCCGCAAATGTCGGACTGTACGAGGGCGGAACGCTCGTATTCGGCACAACTCCCGACGGAAAATCCGCGGGACTTGTCAAGCCCTCGGACAACACGGGCAATTCGAACAATTCGAACAATTCGGGCAGTCAGTCGGGTGGTAATTCGGGTAATTCCGGAAACTCCGGAAATACGCAGCCCACACAACCTACACAACCCTCTCAGCCGACTAACTCTAATGCGGAAAAGGGCGGACTTGCGGTAAGCATGAACGGCGTTTCGGGCGGCAGCGGAAACACTATCCAATTAACGGTGGATATCAAGAACGGCACAGGTGCGGCGATTGACCTTTCGAAGTTCGAACTGGACTATTTCTTCACCGCGGACGGCAAGAACGACATCAAGTTCTGGTGCGACCACAGTGCAGTTACGGGCGACAGCTACGCTACCCTGACAAGCAGCATCAAGGGAACGTTCAGCACGGTAAGCGGCAGCAATGCCGACACGAAATGTGCCGTAACCTTCGGCAGCGGAACGCTCCCCGCGGGCGGCTCGCTTACCATTCAGGCGAGAATCACCCCCGCCGACTGGTCGAGCTTCAACCTCGGCAACGACTTCTCCTCGGGCGGTGCGGATAAGCTGTGTATTAAGGTGAATGGACAAAAGGTGTTCGGCTCGGAGCCGTAATGAAATAAAAGATGGGCAGCGTATTCGCTGCCCATCTTAGCTTACTTTTTTCACTGGGATTAGTTTTTCGGATTCAATAATCAAGCAGTCCTATCCTCGAACAGCTTCTTAACCTCGTCAAGGGGGAGTTCGGACATTACTGATATTTTCTCTAAGTCACGCATACCATTGTCCCAAAGTTTATTAGCAAATCGGATTGACTTCTCGATACTTTCTTTTTTTGCCCGTTCATTAGCACGCTGCTCTCTCTTATCACCGTAGTCTTCCATTATCTGGCACATAGTTGAAACACCCTCCTTATTCTCTTTAAAATATTCCGCTCGTTCGGCAAGAAGTTCATAATTCATCTGATGCGGGTCTTTGCAGAAGAAGTCCTGCATCAGCTTTCCGAGCGCCGTATCATCGCGGTTTTCGCCGTTTACATATATTATGCTCGATTCATCGTCATAAATCCGATAATTCAGATTTTCGATAAACCGAGAAACCCGATATACGGGCAGACCGCCTTTGAAATAGTCTTTCTCGGTTATGAAAATGACATAGCTTTTTGGCAGATTCTGAAACGCTTCGCCTACGTCAAGTGTATTCGCGTCCATCAAGCTGCTGATATACCGCCCGCGTTTTGGTGCGGCACCATTGTCGCTTCGCTGAACCTCAATATCGTATTGCTCGCCGTTGCTGTCAACCGCGAAAATGTCCAGCCTTACCGAACGTCCCTGCAGGTTCTTTATCTCGTACTGCGTCACCGCTTCTTTGACAATCAGGTCATCTCTGCCGAGAATTATCCGCAGCAGAAGCTCCGAACACTTCTTATCTTCAAAGACTTTGGTCATAAACGTATCGTCAATAAGTCGAAAGTTCTTTATCGCTTCTTCCTTTTCCTTGCGGTCGTCATATAAGTCAAACTCATCAATTTGGTCTGTCACCGGAATCACCGCCTCTTTTCTGCATTATAACACATCTTTAATGAAAAATCAAGGGGTTTTTCTGCGTGAACAAAGCCTACTTTATCCTCATAGCCCTCATAGCGTTGAGTATCGCAATAACCGACACTCCCACATCTGCGAACACCGCCGCCCACATATTGGCGAAGCCGAACGCTGTCAGCACCAGCACTGCCGCTTTCACGGCGAGGGCGAACACAATATTCTGCGTGACGATAGTATGCGTCTTGCGGGCGATTTTTACGCCGAGGGGAAGATTCTCGATATTGTCGTTCATAAGGACGATATCGGCGGCTTCGATTGCCGCGTCGCTGCCGAGTGCTCCCATCGCGATTCCAACGTCCGCACGGGCGAGAGAGGGTGCGTCATTCATACCGTCACCTACAAAGCAGAGGGCGGATTTTTGGGGCTTCGCCGCGTAGATTTTCTCCACAAGCTCCACCTTTCCGTCCGGAAGAAGTTCTGCGTGTACCTCGTCAATTCCGACTTGCTTTGCAACCTTGTCCGCGGCAAGCTGACGGTCGCCGGTGAGCATAATCGTCTTGCCCGCTCCGAGCTTTTTCAAGGCGGCGAGAGCGGCGGGGGCGTTCTCCTTCACCTCGTCCGCTACCACGATACACCCGACATACTTCCCCTCAACCGCACAGTGGATAATCGTACCGGCTGCGGTGATTTCGGGGATTTCACTTTCGGGTACTCCCACTTTTCGCATAAGCTTGGTGTTGCCGGCGGCGATGGTGGCGTTTTCGGAAACGGCAAGTACTCCGTGTCCCGCCACTTCCTCCGCAGACTGTGCCTTGGGGATTTCGGCAATGTCGGCGTTCGACTTCGCGTTCTCCACAACCGACTGAGCAAGCGGGTGGTTGGAGAACTGCTCCGCAGTCGCACAAATTTTCAACAATTCAACGTCAGAAACTCCCACGGGGTGAATCTCCGACACGGCAAAACTGCCCTTGGTGAGCGTGCCGGTCTTGTCGAACACAAACGTTTTTGCTTTCGCAAGTGCTTCGAGGTAATTCGCACCCTTTACCATAATGCCGTAGCGGGACGCACCGCCTATTCCTCCAAAATACGACAGCGGCACCGAAATCACCAACGCACACGGACAGCTTACCACCAAAAACGTGAGTGCTCTGTAAATCCAATCGCTCCAGTTTCCGAAAATAAGCGACGGCACAACCGCCAGCACAACGGCTGAAAGCACGACAATAGGGGTGTACACTCTCGCAAAGCGTGTGATGAAATTCTCGGTTTTCGCCTTGTTTTCCGAGGAATTCTCCACAAGCTCGAGGATTTTCGCCACGGTGGAATCGGAATACCGCTTTGTTGTACGGATTTTCAGCAGTCCGCTCGTGT
>JBJESA010000282.1:0-7110 GCA_051882535.1 Oscillospiraceae bacterium | reverse complement strand
ATTATTATCGCGAGGTCTTTAAAACATTCATACGTATGCATGATAAAAAGCAGTCCTTTCCAATTAAGAAATTACCTTACAAACAACCTTATACATTATAGTCTTTTTAATGGTTTAAATCAAGTTAAAATCTCCACAATTTTTTCAGTTCGATTGTCGAATTTTTGGTGAAGTTGCTTTGAAGCCGCAAAACCGTCTTGACAACGGTGCAGCGGTATGGTATAATAAACGCAAATCGTTTTTAATATTTTGAGTGTTAAAGTATTAACATAGTAAAGGAGTGCTTGACCATGCGTAAAAAAGATTATTCAGCTGCTGCAAATGCGGGACGTACCGGACATTCCGGCTCCGGTATTTACAGGGCACCATACAAGTCAGAGCCGCTTATTACCGGCATAATCTTTGGTGTGGTAGGCGTTCTGGCACTGCTTATTGCGTTGTTTGCAATAGGAATAGTGCGGGATAATCTGAAAAATGATTCCAGCGACTTGATGCTTTTGCTGGCGGTGTCAGTTTGTTTGTTGCTTGTCGAGGCTCTGGTGATAGTCACAGGCATTGTTCTGGTGCGAATTGCAAGAACCGGGTATAAATGTTCTTATATCGCTGATGAAGAGCGATTTATAACCAACGAGGGCGGCAATTCCCGAACCATTTACTACGCCGATGTTCAAGCGGTACATTTTGTCCCGAGAAGCCTTTGGGGAAGAGTTCGCGGATATGAGGTGACGGTGGTTCTAAACGGCTTTCAAGAGGAGTATGCGGTGACTTCCGAGGGCTTTATTTCGGAGAAATCTACGCCGTTCTACATCATTACCGAGCGTGTTGAAGAAATCCGCAGACAGCAGGCTCACGAACGATATGAGCAGGAACTCGCAAAGCTGGGTACAAATGCTTCGACTGCTCCTATGAAACCAAAAGGTCCTTCCGAAAGCAAGACGCAGATTTTCAACCGACTGGGACAAGACGCCCAAATGCCCGCCGTAAATCTCTCGGCTGTGGCGAAAGCTGCACCGACAAATACGGATACTATTACCGAGAACAAAGAACAAAAGAACGACACCTATATTGATGATGACGGCCGTGAAAGGCTTTACAGTGATATATTGGGCTCGGGAAGATTTAAGATTCTGTGCAGCGTCAAGAAGACGATAGCATTGGCGGTTATTGCAATTATCGCAGTGGCTTTATCTGTGATGCTCTTTTTGAACGGTTTCAGAATTGCGATTGCGGGAACTGCGATTGCGATTCTAATGGTGATTATCTTCCTGTTGGGCGAGGATTACACTTACCGTGCAAATGGTCGCGAGTTCGTTGTCGCCGACAAGAAGGGCTGCGAAACGCATATTGTCTATTCCGATGTGCAAAGCGTTCACTATCTCGATATGCTGCTGGGATATAAGGTGGAAATTCTCACGCATTATGGAATAATCTCGTTTAAATGTCTGGACAAAAGAAAGGGAATTTACCGGAAGCCCGAAAAGCTGCCGTTTAACATCATCGAGAAGAAGATTAAGTAAGAATAGCCCCGGAGTTTTTGAATACTGCGGGGCTCAGCTTGTCGAAAAAGTCTTTTTTCTGCGAGAGGCACCCCCACCCCCAACCCCATCCCCCGATGGGGGAGGGGGCTATTAGTGTACATATGCAGAGGGGTGCAAACGCACCCCTCTGCACTCCCCACTCTGGGGGGCAAGCCCCCAGACCCCCAAAGAGGATTTTCGACAGACTGAAAGCCCCGCAGTTTTTGAACACTGCGGGGCTTTGTTATGCTATTTGTAATATGTTATCTCATTGTGGCTTCGTATCTTGCAAACTCGCTGGTAAATTCGCCAAGACCTTGTGTAATCTGGCGGAGTACGAGGGCGAAGTCCTGCATTTCCGCTTCGGGTGCTTCAGCGGTGAGCTCTGTGATTCCATCGCCAAGGCTGCTCATTCCGAGAACAGAGCCGCGACGCTTGGAGAGCACGCTCATCACGTCGCCCTGCTTGTCATCGGGGACAATGATGGTGTAGGTGTACAGCGGTTCGAGCAGGTACGGTTCGGCAATCTTCATGCAGTCCTTGAACGCCATAGAAGCCGCAGTCTTAAACGATATTTCCGAGCTGTCTACGGGGTGGTAGGAACCGTCAAGCAGCGTTGCCTTAATGCGAACTACGGGGTAGCCGCCGATAGAGCCTTTTTCTGCTGCCTCCTGCAATCCCTTTTCGATAGCGGGGAAGAAATTCTTCGGGATAGAGCCACCGAAAATCTTCTCCTCGAATGTGAGGTCATCTGTCTGGGACGGCGAGAATTCAATCTTAACGTGGCCGTACTGTCCGTGACCGCCGGACTGCTTCTTGTATTTCGACTCGATAGTAACCGTCTTTTTGATAGTTTCACGGTAAGGAACCTTTGGAGCGTCCAGCTTTACATCAATGCCGAACTTCGATTTCAGCTTAGCTGCCGCAACATCGAGGTGCTGTTCACCCAAACCGCCGATAATACGCTCGTGCGTTTCGTGGTTGTGGACATATTCGAGGGTTCTGTCCTCCTCAAGAAGTCTGCGGATAGCGGTTGAGAGCTTACCCTCATCGCCCGCACCGGCGAGTGTTACGGCACGGTAGTAGCAAGCCTTGGGGAACTCAATCGGTTCGAATGCTACGCGGTGAGCGGCTTCGCAGAGGGTGTCGCCGGTGTTAGCTTCGAGCTTGGTGACAGCACAGATGTCACCCGCGAGAACTTCTTCCACTTCTTCCTGTTTCTTGCCGCAGGTGGTAACCAGCTTGCCGAAACGCATTTCCGCTCCCTGCGAGTTTACAGGAACGCTCTTTGCGGTGAGTTTGCCTTGAACGACCTTGATGAAGCTGATTTTTCCGACAAACGGGTCTGCAATCGTCTTGAAAACAATGCCCTTGAAAGGTGCGTTTTCATCATAATCAACGGGCTTGCCGTCAATGGTTTCAAGCAGTCTTTCCTTGGGCGACGGGAGCATTGTAGCAGCCGCGTCAAGCAACATATCAACGCCGGAGAGCGTGTCGTTCGCACAGCAGACAACAGGCGTGATTGTACCGTTTGCGATACCGTCATGGATACCCTTTACAAGCTCGTCATGGGTGAATTCTTCCTCGTTGAAGAATTTGTCCATAAACGCCTCGTTCGTTTCGGCAACCGCCTCAGCCATTGCCGCACGCAGACCTGCGATACGGTTCTCCGAAGCGGGCATTTCAACCTCGGTGGGAACGCCCTTAGTGTCGTACTTGTACGCCTTCATCGTTAGAAGGTTTATGTAGGCTTCAACGGGGCCGTTCTTGTCATAAGGAACGACAATCGGGCAGACAGACGGGCCGAATACGGTTTTCATCTGGGTGAAAACGCGGTAGAAGTCGCTGTTCTCGACTTCCATACAAGTAACGGCGAGCATTTTAGCCTTTCCGTACTTAGAAGCGAGCTGGTATGCCTTGACAGTGCCGGGGCATACTCCGTCCTTGCCGTTTACGGTGACGATAACGCTTTCAGCCGCACGAAGACCTTCGTACATTCCGCCGACAAAATCGAACTGACCGGGTGCGTCGATTACATTAATCTTTTTGCCCTGCCATACCATATTGACAACAGACGCATTGATGGAAATTTTACGCTTGATTTCTTCCGCGTCAAAATCGCAGACTGTGCTGCCATCGGCAGTATTGCCCATTCTGTCGGTCGCTCCGCACTTGTAGAGCATTGCTTCCGCGAGGGCGGTCTTGCCGCTTTCGCCGTGTCCCGCAAGTACGATGTTTCTGATGTTGTCAGCTGTGAATGTGTTCATTGAAGTGTACCTCCGCTCTAAGATTACGGCGAATTTGCCCTTAGAGGGCAGATTCACCTATGTATTATGCTCATTATACAATAAATTTTCACGAAATGCAAGTGTTTTTGTTAAATTTTTTCAAAAATTTCAAAATTCCTATTGAATTAGGTGACAAACTAGTGTATAATTATAGTGGGAGGCTATTTTCTTGTCGAAAAAAGTCTTAAAACAGGTTGGCAATTAGGGGGGAGTGAAGTAATAATGATTATACTTCCAAAACAGATAACCGAAGCGGTAGACTTGCTGGAGGACGCGGGCTTTGAAGCCTACGTTGTAGGTTCGTGCGTCCGCGAAATGGTTCTGGGGAACTCTCCGCAGGATTTTGATATAGTGACCAACGCGACGATAAACGACATCATGTTCACGTTCCGCGACTACCGTATATCGGACGAGGGAATGGCGAGGGGCGAGATTCTCGTCACAATTCTGGGTATGGTGGTGCAGATTTCCCCATACCGCAGAGAGGTTGTGGGAAACCGCGTTATGTATGCGGAGGACTTGCAGACAGATCTTGCACGCCGAGGCTTTACAATGAATGCAATGGCGTTCAACCCCAAGGAGGGGCTTATAGATCCGTATGACGGCAAGGCGGCGTTGACAGGCGAGGTAAAGCAGATTGTAGCTATTGGCGAGAATGTTACTATAACCCACAAGTCGGGCGGCGAACCGACTACCGAGGTTATCTACGATATGACCAAGAGTTTCACGATAAAGCCGTCCCGCCTGCTGGAGGCGATTCGGTATTGTGCGGAGGACGAGTACGAGATTGAGGAACGTACACGCGACTGTATGCGTGCAAATCTTGCGTGTTTCGATTATGCAGATAACGAGAGTATTCGCCGTGAATTGACGCGTATTGTGATGGGAAAGTTTGCCGCACGAGCACTCGAGCAGAATACGGATATCCTCAAAGCGGTGCTTCCCGAGATTGAGAAGTGTGTGGGATTCGAGCAGCAGACGCCGTATCACGATTTTGATGTGTGGACGCATATCACAAGGGCGGTGGGATTCTCAGTGCCTGTTCCCGAGATTCGTTTCGCTATGCTGTTCCACGATTTGGGCAAGCCCGATTGTATGTCCATTGACGCGAAGAACAGAGGGCATTTCAAAGGTCACGGCGAGCGTTCTCGTTTGATTGCGGAAGGGATAATGCGTAGACTTGAATTCCCGAAAGAGATGGCAGACGAGATAAGCTGGCTGGTGTTCCACCACGACAGACCGATTCCTGAACAGCCTGAGGGACGCAAGGAACTCAAGGCGTTGATTCGCGAACTGGGTACAACGGATTTGAAGAACCTTATCCAGTGCGAGATTGCAGACAGCCGTGCCCGCAAGATTGACAGTGAGCCTAAGGAAACGGTGAAACTGCGTGCCGCACTTGCCGCACTCAACGAGATTGTGCAGACAGGCGAATGTTACGAAATCAGCCAGCTTGCAGTGACCAAGCGTGACTTACTGGAAAGACGATTGGTAACCGGCGACGAAGAAGCGGAGGAGCTGCTGAACGCACTGTACGAGATAGTGTTGGATAAGCCGTCCTTCAACAACAGGCTGATGCTGATCGACCTTGCTGAAAAGAGCAAGGAGAAGCTCGACCGTCTGAAAGCGGAGCGTTTAAAAGCTGAAAAAGAGCGGGAAGAACGCCGCCGCCCCAAAAAGCAGGCAAAATCCCAACCCGCCTCCGACCGCCGCTCAGAGCCGGTGTTCACGAAAAAGAAAAAACTGTAATAAAGCCCCCCGCAATGGGGGTTGCAGTCTGTCGAAAAACCTATTTGTGGGGTTTAATCATCACAATGGGGGTTTGGGGGCGAAGCCCCCAATGCAGTCGCAGGCACGCACGTGCCCGACTTCTCCCCCTCCCCCTTCGGGGGAGGGGGCAGGGGGTGGGGGTGCCTCTCGCAGAAAAAAAGACTTTTTCGACAAGCTGAAGTCCCCTTATGGGGGGCTGAGTTTTTCACAAAGAACGGGGCTTTGTGAAAAAACAGGCGTTTTTATTATTTTTCACCAAAACCTTATTGACTTTTTTTATAAAATATGGTATCATTACACTAAGACTATATTTTTGGGTGTAACGCATTTGCATTTCGGGGGCTTCTTTTTGGTTGCCCTTAAATTGCATTGTCGTTGTGAAAGGGAATGAGGAATCATGGAAAGTAAGAAGAACGAAAAGGCAAGGGGCTCTTTAGTCACCAAAGTGACCCTGATGACCACAATTTTGTTTGTGTGTCTTATCGTCAATGTTATCGCGAGTGTTGCAATCCAGTACACTCAGATACGCGACAATGTCGAGCAGATGCTTACCGAGAATCTGAGCAGCAGTTCGGTTCTGGTGTCGAATGGCATGAAAAATCTGAATATCCTGGTTAATGACCACTCCTACGACTACCAGTTCATTGCCGGTTCTGCCGAGGACAAGAAAAGCCATGCGGATATGGTTGCTTCGTTTGACGAGCGGGTTTTCGGACTTACATACATAGCTGCAGACGGCAAGCAGTACGGCGAGGGCGTCGATGAAAGCATAAAGTCCTCCGTGTTCTCCGCGGGAAAACTGCTCACCACGCCGACAGGCGAGGACGGCGATTTCTACTATGGTCTTAAGAATGACATGGGGGCTCTCGTTTCCCACATGAAGGCAGAAAAGCTTGCAACTTTCCTGGAGGGTTCGACCTGCGACGCGTTTATCCTTTCTAAAGACGGAACTGTTATCGCGGCGGAGGTTCATACAGGTGCTTATGAAAAGGCATATCCCGACTATGTTCAGAGTGCGGGACAAACCTACGTAAACCCGAGTACAGGCGGCAATTTTATGAACGGCTACTGCTATGCGGCGGCTTCTATAGATAATACAGACGGCTGGACGGTGCTTATCCGTGCACAGGCAGGACAGTTCTACAGCGGTATCGTATCCGCATTCTGGGTAAATATTGTTCTGGTTGTTGTAATGAGCGGACTTGGTGCAATGACCGTTATTCTGATGAAAAGGAGCATCATTACGCCTATCAAGACCATTCGCAAGAAGATTGTGGATATGTCGATGGGCAATATCTCCGGAGGAACTGTTGATATTACAAGCAATGACGAACTGGGCGACCTCGCCGAGGCAGTCAACCGCATGACTAATACTAACAGAGAGATGATTGTTGATATCCAGTACACCGCAGAGCAGATTGCTGCTTGCAACCTCGCGGTTCAGCCCCGTGCGGAGTATAACGGTGACTTCATTCCGATTAAGAACGCACTCGAAAGCATTATCGAGTCTTTGAATGACGTGGTTGCGAATGTTG
>JBJESA010000281.1:0-7111 GCA_051882535.1 Oscillospiraceae bacterium | reverse complement strand
CTATGATTGCAGCAAACGGTGTCTACAACACGGGAATAATTATATCTCCTGCCAGCGGACAACAAGTTATTTCGATGTACAAAGCAGTCAAGAATGACAAAGGTGAGTACATAGGTTTCGGCGGAATTGCAGTTCTTACCAACGGACTTGTTGATACCCTTGATGAACTGGGTCTTGATGGATTAGGGTCATCGCAGTATTTTCTCGTCAATGCAAATACCGGCGAGTACATCTTCCACCCCGATACCGAAAAAATCGCAACTGTTGCCGAAGAGAAGTTCGTCAACGACATAATTGCCGAAGTAAAAGGCACTACCGAGGACACCTGCAATTACACACAGTATACAGAGGGCAGAACAAAGTATATCGCCGCTTATAACAGCATCTCAAGCCACGGTTGGGTGTTTATCATCTCCGACAAGACAAGCGAAGTGTTCGCCGCTGCCAATAGCTTGAGAATAGTACTCGCAATTATCTGCGTATTAAGTGCATTGGTTCTCTCCGTCATTGTATATTTGGTTATCGGAAACACAATCCGTCCGATAAAGACGGTTGAAAAAGCTATTAACAGAATGAGCGACATTCAGCTCAATGTGACTGACGATGTTGCAAAGCTTAGTCTGCGTGATGACGAAATCGGACATATCGCGAAGGCTTCTTCCAAGCTGTGCGAAAACTTGAAAAAGGCTGTCGAGGACATCGGAAGAATACTTGGTGAAATTGCCGAGAGAAATCTTGCTGTTAATACCGAGCTTAATAAAGAACTCTATATCGGTGATTTCAACGAGTTGTACTCCAGCCTGACAAAGATTAAGACTAACCTTGTAAGCGTAATGGAAGATATCACCACATCTGCGGAGCAGGTTAAGAGCGGTGCTTGGGAAGTTTCGGAGGGTGCCCAGACGCTTTCGGAAGGCACTATCGAGCAGACTTCTTCCATTGACCAGTTGGCAGAAAACATTTCGAGCTTTGAAGAACAAGTTCAGTCAAATTCCGGCAACTGCAACGAGGCACGTTCTCTGATTGAAAAGACCGCAAATTATGTTGATCAAGTAAACGAGAAGATGAGCGGTCTTACCATAGCTATGCAGAACATCAACGAAACCTCCGACAAGATTTCCAACATCATCAAAACCATCGAAGACATCGCTTTCCAGACGAATATCCTCGCACTGAATGCGGCAATCGAAGCAGCGAGAGCGGGACAAGCCGGCAAGGGCTTTGCAGTCGTAGCGGACGAGGTTCGCAACCTCGCCTCCAAATCGGCTGAGGCGGTAAATGATACAACCGTACTTATCGACAGCTCGATTGAAGCGGTAAATCACGGTGCGGAAATCACCACCGAAACCGCAGAAGCAACCCAGCTTCTCCGCGAACACACCATCGCTGTGAAGAAGCTGGTTGATGAGATTGCACAGTCCAGCAACACGCAGGCGGAGATGGTAAGCAACGTCAACCAAGAAATCACACGTATCTCCGGTGTTGTTCAGGCGAATTCCGCGACCGCAGAGGAAAGTGCGGCGGCAGCCGAGCAGCTCTCCGGTCAGGCGGCAATTCTCAAGGAACTTATCGGAAAATTCAACCTCTGATAACAGCAACAAAGTGCCCACCAAGTGGTGGGCACTCAGTCTGTCCAAAAACCTATTATGTGGGGTGCAACCTTAACAATGGGGGTGTCCCTCACAGAAAAAAGTCCCGAAACAGGCTGCCGAGAAAGGTACAGATACGAGGACGCATTATCCGCTTCGCGGAAAACGCCGGCTTGTCGGCTAGGCTTTATATCGGTTTTCCTATGTTGGGCGGCATCCTTGCCGCCCTTTTGGGGCAACCTGCAAACATCGTGTTTGCACTGCCGCAGCATCGTTGACGAAGTAGATGTGCCTATATCGACAGACTGAATCCCCCGATGTATATCGGGGGATTTTGGCTTATATTAAGTTGTCTGCTTGGGCTTATCGAGGTTAAGGTCGGGGTTTACGGGAGGTGGAGTTGTGCAATTGGAATTAATTCCGCTGGCGATTGCCTTTCCCTGAACAAACGAGTTCACCATCTGTTTTAGGTCGATTCCTAAGCCGTCAAGCAGTCCGGAGGACGCTTGTGTGGTGGCTTCGGTAATGTCCTTGACCAGCTTTGCGGTGTTTCCATCGCCGTACATGGTAATCTTGTCCACGTTTCCGAGCGGCTTTGCGATTGCCTCTGCAACAGCAGGCATCTGCTCGAAGTACATCTGGAGTACAGCGGCTTCTTCCATCTTCTTCATCGCTTCGGCACGCTTGTCAAGACCTTCTGCTTCTGCGAGTGCCTTTGCACGGATTGCTTCAGCCTCTGCAACACCCTTTGCACGAATACCTTCGGCTTCCTGCTCGGCTGCGAAGCGTGCTGCTTCTGCACGTGCCTTCTCTGCTGCGGCTTCATTCTGTGCTATTACGAGAATAGCGGCTGCTTCGTTCTTCTTGATTTCCAGTTCGGCTTCTGCTCTGCGGATTTCTTCATACTTCTTAGCTTCTGCGTCCTGCTGAGTAGCATAGAGTTCTGCGTCTGCGTTCTGCTGAGCGGCGTATTTCTGTGCTTCTGCGGTCTTCTTAACTTCTGCTTCAAGGGCACGCTCTTTTATTTCGGCTTCCTTAGCCTTAATCTCGACTTCCTTCTCCTGCTTTGCGAGGTTTGCGTTTGCAGTGGTGATTTCGATGGTTCTACGCTGTTCCTCTTGCTGGATTGTGTAGGCTGCGTCTGCTTCTGCCTTCTTTATGTCGGCATTACGCTTGAGTTCTGCCTGCTTGATTTCAAGTTCGTTTTGGCGAACAGCAATTGCGGTTTCGGAGTCTACTCGTGCGTCGTTAGCTTTGCGGTTTGCTTCTGCTTGTGCAATGCGAATATCACGCTCTGCCTCTGCCTTGGAGATTGCAGCCTTTTTGCGAATCTGCATGGTGTTGTCGATACCCATATCGTTGATAACGCCGTTGTCGTCAACGAAGTTCTGAACGTTGAAGGATACGATTTCAAGTCCCATAGCCTTGAGGTCGGGGTCTGCATTCTGGCGAACCTTATCGGCGAAAGCCTGACGATTGGAAATCATCTCTTCCAGACGCATCTGACCGACGATTTCACGCATATTACCTTCGAGAACCTCGCGGGCTACATTGGTGATGTACTGGACGTTCTTGTTCAAGAAGTTCTGCTGTGCACGCTGAATGGTTTCTATTTCGGGGGAGATTTTTACGTTTACAACCGCGTCAATCATGATGTTTATGTAATCCGCGGTAGGAACGGCTTGAGCAGTCTTGACATCGACAGACATCAAGGAGAGTTCAAGTACGTCGCAGCGTTCGAAGAAGGGGAGCTTGATTGCAGCCTTTCCGATAACAACCTTTGCTTTTCTGCGAAGACCGCTTATGATGTATGCTTTATCAGGCGGTGCTTTACGATATCCTGCCGCGAACATAAAGATGATGATAGCGGCAACAATTATGACAGGGATTAAAACTTCTTTTGGTGGCATAACGTTTTCCTCCTTAGAAAAGTGAAAAAATGTGACGGGGAAAATCCCCTTACTATCATTCTATCATAATCTGTTGATTTTGTCAAGAATGGTCGGGAAAATAAAAAATTGGCTGCAAAATTTGTGTAAAATGTATATAAAGTGATTGTATACGGAGGGTATTACTTTCCTTATTTATAATGCGGTTTTCTTCTTGGAATGAAATTCTTATATTGATAGTTACCAAAAATCTTAATAAAAAATTGTTAAGGTTGACGGTTGACTATTGTTTCCAAATCACTTATTATTAAAAGAGGTGTTATTTTTTTAACGGAGTGGTATGATGGATATCATAGAACAGATAATCAAGATGGATAAAGCTGCTGCACAGCGTGTTGATGAGGCGGTAGAGCGTGAGAGCAGCCGTTTGAACGAGGCGGACGAGAAAGCTCAGCATGAAAGCCGTGCCGCTATCGAAGCAGAACGCAAGGCAGCCGAAGCCTTTGAGCGTGAGAGTCAGCAGAAACTCAACGAAAAGCTGCGTCATGCGGAGGAAGTCCGCAGCAGCCGCTGCAAGAAGCTGGACGATACTTTCACTTCACATAAGTCGGAATGGAAGTCCGAAATTCTCGGCAGAATAACGGAGGGATAATATGTCGTTTGCTTCCAACTCTGTCGTGGCAAAGGCACGAGCGGTGTTCGGGCGGTCGCTGAAAGCGGAGGACTACAACCAACTCGCTTCTAAGGATTCGGTAGCAGATGTTTGCGTGTATCTCAAGCAGACTCCCAGATATGAGAAGTCATTGGCCTCGGTCAACCCTCAGATTACGCACCGCGGGCAATTGGAAAACCTGATGCTGCGTTCGATGTTTGATGTTTTCGATAGTTTTCGGAAATTTGATTATACGGAGGGTTCGGGCTTTTTCAAGAATATAGTCAAACGGCTGGAAATCGAGCAGATTATCCTCGCTGTGCAGAGTGTGGCTTGCGGAAGTACGGACGAGTATATTGCGGCACTGCCGTTGTTCCTTTCGGAGAGTGCGAGCGTGGATTTGGCGGTTTTGGGTACTTCCAAGAGCCTTGTTGAGGCGGCTGAGCTGCTTCGTCCTACGCCGTACTTTAAAGCTGTGGGCGACTTGCTGATGAACGCTGCCGAGGGTGGCGGGTTAGATATCGGCGAGTTTGAGCGGAGAATGTATACGCAGTACTATATGCGGCTTCTCAAAGCTGTGGACAAGGATTATAAAGGCACCGAACGCAAGGAACTGCGGCGGCTGATTCTCCGCAGTGTGGATATGGCGAATGTGGTCACGGTGTATCGATACTCTGCGATATTTAAGGCACAGGCTTCTGAAATTCCGCTGATTGAGTTTAAATATCGCTTGTCGGCAGATGTTATCGAACAGCTTGTTCGGCTGGATAGTGCGGAGAAGATTGCCGCGGAACTTGCCGAAATCGGATACCGTTTCGATGGCGTACCGCCAAAGACGGTAGAACTGCTCACCGAGCGGATAAGCCTTGATTTTCTGCGTAAGACGCTACGGTTGTCGCAGAGTTCGGCGGTGTCGTATTTCGCTCTGTCGGAATGTCTTTCGATTGAACTTCGCAATGTCAAAACGTTGATTGAGGGAACACGTTACGGAATGGACGGCAGCCGCATACTTGAAATGTTGGTAATCTGAATTGATACAATAGATACAGGGGGTGATGCGTGTGGGTATCGAAAAAATGTCTCAGATGACGATCGAGGGGTCTGCTGAGCATTTGGACGCTGTTCTTATGGCATGCTGTGAGAGCAGGTCTTTTCAGATGATACAGAACACTACGCTTCGGAATATGGGAGAGCAAAACCCATATTCGGGAATTTATGCGAAGATACGCGATATGGCGGTTAATCTCAAAATAAAGCCCGAAAAGTGCGATTTCAAGCACTTGCCGTATGACACGGCTGAGGAATTTGAGCAGTATTTTGACGGAATAAGCAGCCGCTACAACGAGATTCGTTCGGATTACGAGCGGGTAACCAAGTCGCTGGAGGAACACAAGAGCACGGAGGCTTATGTGCAGCACTTGCTGGGGCTGAATGTTTCATTTCAGGACTTGTTTTCGCTGAAATACGTTAAGGTGCGAATAGGAAGAATGCCCGCAGAGAGCGAGCAGAAGCTCCAATACTTCGCGGAGAAATGCTTTATATTCCTGCCGGTGGAACGCAATGCGGATTTCGTCTATGGAATATATCTGGTGCCGTTTTCGATGGCGGAATTTGCGGATTCAGTAATGAATTCTCTGATGTTCGAGCGTACCAAACTTCCGGGTTATCTTCGTGATAATGCCGAAGATGCGGACAAGAAGCTCGCCGAGCAGATTGCCGCGGAGGAGGACGACAAGATTCGACTGGAAAACGAACTCGCCTACTTCACCGACCAACTGGAGGACGACTTCCAAGCGGTTATGTGCAAGCTGAAATATAAGGCGGATTGCTTTGAACTTCGGCGGTTTGTGCTGGTTGCGGGCGACCACTTTTCCTTCTCGGGATACTGTCCGACCAAAAAGAGCGTTGAGATGCGGCTTGCATTGAAGGCGATTTCCAAGGATATAAAGTGCGTGGAAGTCCCTCTCGACCGAAAGAGTGCGTCTGCGGATACTCCGGTAAGTCTGAAAAACAACCGGTTTGTAAAGCCGTTTGAGATGTTTGTCAAGATGTACGGACTGCCTGCTTACACGGGATTTGACCCGACGCCGTATGTTGCTTGGACGTATATGATACTGTTCGGGCTGATGTTTGGAGATGTGGGACAGGGGTTGCTGGTGTCGTTGTTGGGACTGCTTCTCACAAAGCTCACAAAGAACGGTCTGGCACCGATTATGACGCGGTTGGGCGTGTTTTCAATGGCGGGCGGCTGCATTTACGGCTCGGTATTTGGAATAGAAACGATAATCACTCCCATCTATCACCGCGAGGAAATCTGGCACAATGTGTGCAGGCTGTTTGGCGGGTTGGGAATCCCCGAACACCCCGAGAACATATTCCAAGCGGCGACGGTGGTGCTGTTGTTCGCGTTGGCAATCGGAATTGTGCTGAGTCTGATTTCGATGTTCTTCAATATGGTGCAGAATTTCAAGCTAAAGAAAACGGGTGAGGCACTGTTCGCAGTCAACGGACTTGCGGGAATAGTCTTTTACGCGGCATTGGTTGCGGGAATTGTGGGACAGCTTCTTTTCGGCGTTCCGATGTTCAGCCCCGCTTATATAATCTGCCTTATCGTGCTGCCGATTGTGCTTATCTTTTTCAAAGAGCCGCTGTCTGAACTGGTGGCGGGGAAGAAGCTCCACAAGCCGGAGAGCATAGGCAACTTCATTATCGAGAACTTTATCGAGCTGTTTGAGAGTGCAATCAGCTTCCTGTCGAACACGATGTCATATCTCCGAGTGGGTGGCTTCGTACTCTCGCACGCGGGCTTTATGCTGGTTGTGGCACAGCTTGCGGGGACTACGGTTCCCGATGCGGAGATTACCGTTAAGACGGTTATAACGTATATTATCGGAAATATTCTCGTTATGGGAATTGAAGGTTTGCTGGTCGGAATTCAGGTGCTCAGACTTGAGTTTTACGAGATTTTCAGCCGTTTCTAT
>JBJESA010000280.1:0-7113 GCA_051882535.1 Oscillospiraceae bacterium | reverse complement strand
AAGAATTCGTATGCAGAGGGGCACTGCGTGCCCCTCTGCACTCCCTGCTTGGGGGTTCAAGCCCCCTTTTTCATCTGTGACAGGGTGTTTTTTACTTATTGCAGAAAAAGTATGTGAACAGGCTGGCGAGAAAGGTACAGATACGAGGAAACGGCACCACGGCTAGGCTTTGTGCCTGCCGTGGTGCCGTTGACGAAGTAGATGTGCCTTTATCGACAGCCTGAAAACCCTCCCCCGATGGGGGAGGGTTATTTTACTTCTTGTAATACTCGGTGAGGAACTGCTCAATCAAGTCCACCGAGCCGTCAATTCCGAGTGCGGAACTGTCGATACACAGCTGGTAATTCCACGGCATACCCCAACGTCTGTCGGTGTAGTAGTTGTAGTAGGAAGTACGCTGCTTGTCGATTCGCTTAACGTATTCTTCGGCGTGCTTTTCCGCGATTCCATACACCTCGACCGCACGCTTTACACGCACGTCAAGCGGTGCACTGACGAAGATATTCACCACACCTTTGAAGTCGCGTAGGGCATAGTCGGCACAACGTCCGATAATAACGCACGGCTGCTGCTCGGACGCGATTTTCTGGATAGAATTGAGCTGTGCGAAGAACAGAGTATCGTCAAACGGCACCCCGCCCTGCCCGTATGTAGTGGAGAGCAGATAAAGAAAGCTGTTCGGACGCTTTTCGTCGTTGTCCTCGAAGTGGCTCTTGTGGATTCCGCTCTTTTCGGCGGCTATTTCGAGGAGTTTCTTGTCGTAAAAGTCCGCACCGATTCTTTCCGCGAGCTTTGCACCAATCTCCCGACCGCCGCTGCCATACTGTCTTGAAATCGTAATTATCTTTTCAGCCATAACATTCGCCCCCCTTTTTAGTGTTATACTCATTATATCATACTTGAGAGGAAAAGTGTAGGTTTTAAACAAAGATTTTATATAACAAGCGTTATTTTTGTGAATTATCAATAAAATATCGACGATTTTTTCGATAAAAGCGATAATACAGGGGACAGCCCTCAATCTATCTCCTTGAGCGTCTTATATATCTGCTGCATACGAACATCGGTCGCGGCTATTGTTTCCGCACAGTCACGGAGCTGCTCGGCAAGCTCTGTGGAAACATCGGTATCCGTCTTATACTTCAGCTCGTGTTCCAGACTTGCCCAGAAGTCCATAGCAATAGTGCGAATCTGCACTTCCACTTGTACCAGTTCCTTTCTGTCGGAGAGGAAAACCGGCGTTTCGATTACCAGATGCAGACTGCGGTAGCCGTTGGGCTTGGGGTTCTTTATGTAATCCTTCTTCGTGAGGAGCTTTACATCGTCCTGCTTGGTGAGAAGGTCAGCTACCGTGTAGATGTCGTCAATGTAGTTGCAGATAACGCGAACGCCCGCGATATCGTGAAGATTTTCACGTACGCTCTGTATGCTCACCGGCAGTCCCTTTCGCTGCAGCTTTTCCAGCATACTCTGCGGAGATTTCAAGCGGTCGTTTATGTGGTGAATGGGGTTGTATGCGTACTTTGTGCGGAATTCGCTGTCCAGAATCTCCAGTTTCGTCTTGACTTCGCGAATCGCCGACTCGTAGAGATGCTCAAGCTCCATAAATTGAAACATAAACTCCATCATTCGCTGTCCGGAGTTCTCTGACAGCATCTGCTGCATCTTGACAATCTCGGGCGGGTTGTCTACAAGATTCTTCTGTATATTTTTGATTTTCATTTTTTTGCCTTTCATTAGTAATGGGTGTTAGTTCGATTATATCCCGTGATTTGAAAAAATACGTTATCGCTATGTGAATATTTCGTGAAAAACAGCTTTTTGAAAAAAGACCTAAACAGCCTAACGTCCGAAAGCATTGGCTCTCGGACGTTATTGTTTTATGTCTGTGCGTCTTTCTTCATATCGCCGAGCAGTGCTTCGATTTCTTCCGGAGAAAGCCGCTCGCCGGAATCGGCGGTTTCAGACGTGCTGTCGGTATCGCTGTTTGTCGGTGCGTTGATGTCAATCGGCTCGCTGACCGCATTTACTTGTTCGCTGAGCATTTTTTCAATATCTTCCTGGCTCATCTTGCCGGACGAAGTCGGTGCGGGAGTAGGCTCGGGTGCAGACGTTTCCGCTGCCGCATTTGCCGCAAATAACTTTTCTATCTCATCGGGGCTAAGATTGCCGCCGGACGAAGCCGCGGGAGCGGGTTCTGGAGCGGGTGCGGGAGTTTCCTCCGCCGCGTTTGCCGCGAACAGCTTTGCTATTTCATCGGGGCTGAGATTGCCGCCGGACGAGGTAGCGGGAGCGGGTTCTGCGGGTGCGGGAGTTTCCTCCGCCGCGTTTGCCGCGAACAGCTTCGCTATTTCATCGGGGCTGAGATTGCCGCCGGACGAAGCCGCGGGAGCGGGTTCTGGAGCGGGTGCGGGAGTTTCCTCCGCCGCATTTGCCGCGAACAGCTTCGCTATTTCATCGGGGCTGAGGTTGCCGCCGGACGAAGGAGCGGGTTCTGCGGGTGCGGGTGCGGGAGTTTCCTCCGCCGAATTTGCCGCGAACAGCTTTGCAATTTCATCGGGACTAAGGTTGCCGCCGGACGAAGTAGCGGGAGCGGGAGTAGGCTCGGGAGTTTCCTCCGCCGCGTTCGCCGCAAATAACTTTTCTATCTCATCGGGGCTGAGGTTGCCGCCGGAAGATGCTTCCGGTTCCGGTGCGGGTATAGGAGCCTCCGCCAAACCGGATTGAATAAGCAGCTGCTCAATTTCCTCAGCCGACATAGTGCTGTTCTTGGGAACAGAACTGTATTCGTCCTCGGGAGGCGGTGCGTGCTCCGCAATAGCAGCCGACACGTCCACCTTCTGCTGATGGAGAATTTCGTTGATATCGGCGATATCGGAAGTTTTCTCCCCCGAATCACCGCCGGAAACGCCTGCGGGTGTTCCATCGGGATTGCCCATTGCCGGAACCGTCCCCACAGCACTTTCCGTCTGAGCGAATGCTGCGTTATCCTGTTCGGAATCCGCCTTTGACATCAGGTCTTCCCATTGCTTGCGGGCGGTTTCATAGTCGCAGCAATCGCCCTCAAAGCGAATCCAGTATGTATCGTAAGGGGTAATGCCGCGTGTCTTGCGGATAATGTTGTAGACGTTGTACTTCTCAAGCCCAAGACGGGAAAGCTCGTAATATGTGAACGGCGTCTTGTCCTGAAACACTCTGCACGAAAAGAAGTAATAAACATCCGCAATGGTGAACGGGCGGTTGATGGGGGTAATCATTTCTTCCTTATACTTGGTGAGAATGGTGTAGGATACGCTCTCGTCCGCAGCAACCTCATATTTCGCGATTTCGTTGTCCTCTTTTAGGACGACATATTTCAAAGGCAGCGGCATCTCAAACGACTTGTTGTCGATAAGGCGGTACCTATGCCCCTTGATAATCACGTTCGTCATTGGTCAATTTCTCCTTCTTGAAAAAGGTTGATTATTGCAATCGCCCGATAGAGCGAGGGAAATTTGTGTTTGTCACCCCCGAAGCGGGGGACGACTATGCCCAAAAAAAGTTCTTCTTTAGTATTATAGCACAACTCCTCACTTTATTCAATAGCAAATTTCCAACTTCTCAACAAATTTTTCCGGTCGCTTTGTAAGTTCACCAAAATCCAAATTGGTAATTTGTGAATAATTCATAAAAATTCCAAAATGCCTTTAAAAATGCGGCGAAACGGTTTACAGAATGGAAAATCTGTGTTATAATAATAGAGTATAGAGCGTATAAAAAATCTATAAAAGCCGGAGAGAAAGCCCCGAATGTCGGGAATCGCCGCCAAGGTCAGAAGGACGTTCGCCCCGAATGTGCGGCACAGCCGCTTGTCGGAAAAAACGTGCCCGCCGCCGAGCGGTTTACGACACAGACGGTGCTTTATCGACGGCTTGAAAAAACCTTTGCGAAATGGGGAGCTATATAGTATGAAGATTAAAGTAACAATTCTCATCGCCGCTATCTGCTTTGCGGTGATTCCGCTGGTGGCAAGAGTGGCACTCTCTCAGCACTTTATCACGGATAATTCCGCCGAGCAGTATCAGGAGCGGGTAAAGAGCATGGCTCAAAGCCAGGTCGCTTCGCTTCAGGCGATTATCGACAAGGCGGACAGAGATCTCGATACTCTTGCGGCATATCCTCCCATGGGTGCTGCTACAAGCAAGGGTGAAACTGTGCCGATTCTTGAGGATTTCGTATCCAAATTCTCCACCGGTAACGATATGATTACCGCTGCCAGAGTAGTAAACGACAAGGGTATGATTATTGCCGGCGAGGGCAAGGGCACCGAGCTTGCGGGCTACGCCGAGTACAGCGACAGCAGCAAGTACTATGACGACACCCTCTATTTCGACACCATTGACAATTCTTCCAAGACGATGTTCATCAAGAGAAGTATGAACAACTGTATGCTGATGATTTCCTATGATGCGGCTACTCAGAATTCGCTTCTCTCCAAGACATTGACGAATTGTGCTTTCGATGTTCCCAACAACAAGTCACAGGGCAAGATTGTTGTTTCGGATATTAACGGCAACTGGTCTTCCGGTTCGGGATTCTACCCCAATCTCAAGGGTACATACACCGAAACGGTTACAAATGCAATGTCCTCCCTCAATGAGGGCGTGGCTTCGGATATCGTAAGATATCCCGTTGGCAGTGATAATTTTATCGCTTCGCTTGTCAGAGTAGGCGGCGAACACGGTCTGGTTGCAATTGCAAGCTGCAGTGATATCAAGAACGGTTTAAATGCAAGCGGCCCGCTCGCAATCATCATTGTTACTGCGGTTCTGCTGGCTGTGGTTGCTGTCGTGGCGGCGGTTATCGTTTCGGGAAGCGTCACCAAGCCCCTCAAGGATATCGAAACCACTCTTGAACGAGTTCTCCGCGGCGACCACGAGGCTCGTATCGGTACAATCAGCCTGAACGAGTACGGTCAGCTCTCCCGTTCGTTCAACACCCTTATTGATGAAATCGTAGTCAGCGAGGACAGATACAAGACAATCTCCGATATGTCGGATAACATCATCTTCGAGTGGAACTTCATTACAAATGAGGTTACTTTCTCGAACAACTTCAACAAGAAGTTCAGCTATCGTCCGTCTTCCGACCACTTCGGCGACAGCTTCCTGCTCAAGGCAAAGATTCACCCCGATGACGCGGACAGATACAGATCCGACCTTGACGCTCTGGAGAAAGGCAAGAACTTCGAGCGTAACGAGTACCGTATCAAGAACATCTACGGCGACTTTATCTGGGTGCTTATGAGAACCTCCACCATTAAGGACGATAACGGCAAGACTATCAAGGTTGTCGGCGTTATGGTAGATATCGACCGTGCAAAGAAGTCCGAGCAGCAGCTTACCGAGCGTGCAAGCTTTGACGCTCTTACCGAGTTGTACAACCGTGAAACAATCGAGAGCCAGATTGATAACGAAATCTCACTCTCCGAGATGCGTAAGTCCGAGATGGCGGTTCTGTTCATTGACGTTGACGACTTCAAACACTTCAACGACAACTACTCGCACGCAGTCGGTGACGCGGTTCTCAAGTTTGTTGCCAAGACAATCAAGGAGGCGGTCGGTGACGCAGGCTTCGCAGGCAGATACGGCGGCGACGAGTTTATCGCAATGGTACGCAATGCCGAGGTCAACAGCCCTGCACCCATCGCACAGAAGATTATCGACAGACTTCAGGCGGGATTCGACACCGACGAAGGCGAGCGTCTTTCCGTCAGCGTATCTATCGGTATTGCCGATATCAAGGACGACTACAACACCCGCGTTGAGTACCTTATCGGTAAGGCAGACGATGCGATGTACTCCGTTAAGAAGAGCGGTAAGTCCAACTACGCGTTTATTTAAGCGAAAATCCAAACCCAAAAGCCAACCCTCTCTCCCGAATTGGGAGAGAGGGTTTTATTATCCTGTTTGTGAAGCACGCAGTACCCCTCTGCATACATCGGGGGAAAGGGTGGGGGAGATAGGCGAAAATCTCGTATAGAAAAAAACACATAACAATGCAGTATCACAGAGTAAAGTAAGAAGGCGAAATCCCCTTTTTGTGAAATTTCACTGAAAATCGCAAAATCACCTTGAAATCACGCTTGAAATTTGGTATAATAAGAGTAATTGTAAAATTAAAAACAGCGGTGCTATGCGATTTTAGCGTTCAGAGGTCGCCGCTTATGCGATAAGGAGAATCTATGGCTACCATAGAAAAAGAACTGCCCATACAGAGGGCAGAGGAGCGAAAGCGTGAAAAAACCACGTTCGCGGATATATACGACGCTACGGCGGGACTGGGTTATTTGTTCTTCTGTGCGTTCACGGCAATCGGGAAAGTCCTGTTGGACGCGATTCTCGGAGTGGTTGCGGCACTTGTACGCGGCTGGACACGCGTAAGCCGTCTGCTGAAGCGTGTTCTGGTGAAGTTTGCGGAACTGGCGGTTTCCCCGATAATCCGCTACAAAAGAGCATACAGTATGAGCCGCAGCGAGATTGCCAAGGCTAAGTCGGAGAACGGCACTTTCGGCGGAGCTAAGGCTGCCGCAAAGGCTGCGGGCCGTGTGCTGCTCGGAAAACGCGGCGTGTTGGTAACCGTTGTGAACTGGGCACTTCCGATTGTGTCCTGTGTGTTCCTGTTTAATGTAATCAGCTTTGCAAATAATCAGTCCTACGCCTTGAAGCTCACCGTAAACGGCAATTTCATCGGATATATTGATGACGAGAGCGTGTTCAACAGTGCGGAAAAAGCGGTTTCTAAACGTATCAACTTCACGGGAAGCAACACCCGTATTCTCTCGTTTGAGCCGACTTACGAGGTTGCGACAAACGGATACGGCACTACCCTCAATTCCAACCAGCTCACCGATGAGATTTTAAAGCTTATCACCAATAATATCGCAGACGGCTACGGCTTGTACATAGGCGATAAGTACTACGGAACGCTGTTGGAACACGGAAATCTGGATAAGGCTCTTGACGCTCTTCTCGACAAGTACCGCACAGGGGCGAGGAATGAAAGCGTATCCTTCGATAAGGAAATCTCGTTTATTCCCGGAAAATATATGGTCGACAGCTTTGTTGAGGCGGA
>JBJESA010000279.1:0-7160 GCA_051882535.1 Oscillospiraceae bacterium | reverse complement strand
AAGGTTGCGTACCTCGTCCGCAACTACCGCGAATCCCTTGCCCGCAACGCCCGCTCTTGCTGCCTCAATCGAAGCGTTAAGTGCGAGAATGTTTGTCTGGAATGCGATATCGTCAATCGTCTTGATGATTTCCTCAATCTGTACCGACATTTCGGTAATCTGCGTCATTGAAGCGAGGAGTTCCTTCATGCTATCGTTACTTGCGGCAATTGCTTCGCCTGTTTCGTGCGAGTAGAGGAGTGCTTTTTCCGCACTGCTGCCGTTTTCTTCGGTTAGCGTCTTGATAGTATCTGCAATTTGGCTTATCTGGTCTACGGTTTCGGTCTGCTCGTTTGCTCCGGTCGAGAGGGCGGTTGCAGTCTGGGAAACGAGCCTTGCACCATTGTTGACCTTCTCCGAAGCGGAGCTTATACCTTCGATAACAGAGCCAATCGACTTGGAAATCTGTTCAATAGAATCCTTTATAGGTGCGAAGTCGCCCACATAGTCTGCCCCGAACGAAACGTTGAAATCGCCGTCTTTCATTCTCGAGAGGTTGTCGGAGATATCGTCAACATATCCCTTCAAAGCAGTGTTGGTATCGGAGAGTTTTTCGCTCAGTGTACCAACGCTGTCATTACCGTGATAAGTGAGTTCGAAGCTAAGGTTGCCCTGTGCCATTTGCTCGGCTGCAACGGAAAGCTCGTCAATAGGCTCTAGGCACTTCTTTACAACCAATGCACACAGTCCTGCAACAAGTACAACGCTTACTACCATTACAATAAGCTGAATCACTATGAGCGAAATCATACCGCTGACGTATGTCGTATAGTCAATAGCATAGCCGAGCATCCAGCCGTTTGAGAGCTGAACAGTGGCAATCGCACGCTTTACGCCATCAAAGTCACGCTTGATGGTGAGTTTGCCAATCTCCAGTTTTTCGCTGTAAGCAGGGATATCCGCGGCATTGGTGAAAACGGAGTTATTATCCACGATTTTCGGAAGATACTCCTCATTAGTGTGAACAAGAATATTACCCGCGTCATCAATCAAAAACGGATATGCGTTATCCGAAATCGAGATTTCCTCACAGGACTTAATCAGTTCGTCGATGTAAACATCTCCGCCCGAGATTGCATATAAAGAACCATCGTTGTTGAATCCCGCTGTAGCAACGGTGATAATCATGCTTCCCGTGTTAAAGTCAATGTAAGGTGAAGTGCAGATAGGCTTACCCTTTGCGGCTTCTGCGTCCTTGTACCAGCCACGTTCCATTACAATAAAGTCCGCAGGTAGTTCGGTATCGTCGTTGAAAACGGTGACGTTTATCGGATAAGCAAGATACGAAGCATACATTGTACCCTCGGATGTTTCGCAAGCGGCTTTCAGAATTTTCTGCAAATCGCTTCTTTCAGGGCTGAATGAAGCCGAGAATTTTGCAACGTCCGATACAATTGCCTGCTGCTTATCCAGCCAGCCATCAAGCCGCGAAGCCTGATGCGACAATTCGTTGATAATCTTTGCCTCGCTTTCGGAAGATACCATCTTGTATGCAGTGACATAACTTACCACTGATGATATTATCAGCGTAAGTGCCGCCAGTACGCTGACAAAGAGGATTATCTTCTTATCAAGACCCATTTCTTTTTTCATAGTGTACCTCCTGAGAATCTTCTCGGGTAATCGGCGAAATTATGTACAATTCGCCATTATTATCCAATATTATAACATATTTTTTAAAATAAAGCAATAGTTTTGTCCCATTTTTTTGAAAGTTTCACACCTTAATTGATAGAAAAAAGTCTAAAAATAGGCAGAAACAGCTCTTTGGGTTACAAATTCTTCCATATTATATGCCGTAAAGTTATTATCGACTATTGATTATATCTAATGATATCTGAAAGCAGAAATGATATAATATCAAAAACCGGCTCTCGGACAAAACTTGGCAAAGAAAGTCTGGCAAACAGGAACTCGCTGTGGTATAATGAACTTACAGCTGAGGAAAGGAGTGATGCTATGAGCTGGGTTGAGTTAATCGGGAAAGCTATTGCTTACATAGAGGAACACCTGCTGGAGGATATCTCGGCGGATTCGGTGGCTTCGTATGTAAACATCTCGCCGTTCTACTTCCAGAAAGGATTTGCGATGTTGTGCGGATTTACTGTCGCGGAGTATATTCGCAATCGTAGGCTTGCACTTGCGGGAAATGAACTTGCTACAAGCGACGAGAAAGTCATCGAAATCGCTGTGAAGTACGGCTATGATTCTGCCGACAGCTTCACGCGTGCTTTTACCAGATTTCACGGCATTACACCAACCGCCGCCCGAAAGGGGAATGCGGCGTTGAAATCCTTTGCTCCGCTGAAAATCAAACTATCTCTTGAAGGAGGCTACATTATGGATTACCGTATTGAGAAGAAGGACGCGTTCACAGTCATTGCGAATGCAAAGACGTTTAGTTACGAGGGTGCGAAGGAGGTAGTGCCGCAGTTCTGGCAGGAACACTACAGCAGCGGAAAAGGCAGCACGGTATGCGGAACGTATGGCATCAACATAGACGAAAAGATGGGCAACGACACCTTCGAGTATCTGATTGCAGATCCGTTTGATGGAAAGCGTGAAGTGCCCGATGGCTTTGTAACAAGAACTATTCCCGAGTTTACGTGGGTGGTGTTCCCGTGTGTTGGCCCTATGCCGAATGCGTTAAAGGACGTGAATGTGAAGATTTTCTCCGAGTGGCTCCCCGCACTCAAGGAGTATGAGTTTGCCGCAGGCTACTGCGTGGAGATGTACGACGACCCCGCGAAGTACCCCAATGGTACCCAGGACGAAAAGTACTATTGCGAAATCTGGATTCCCGTAAAGCGGAAATAATATTATCCACAGCTCCTTGCGTAGCAGGGGGCTGTTTTGTTACCGAAAATGGGCAAGCTAACGACGAAAAAATTCAATTTTACTGCAAATTTGCCGGTTTTTTTGAAAATAGGTATGTTATAATACTGTCAAGAAATAAAATTTTCGTTTGCAAATGGCTAGGTTAAGCCAAATTATAATCCGCAAGGCAGAAAGAGAAAAAATTTTTTCAAATCCTCTTGACAAAATAGGTTCAATGTAGTATAGTTGAATCAAGGTCACAGCCGACTTCGGTTGTGTGGATTGAAAAAATGTTGTATATTTGAGGTTTGGCACTGTGCGAGATGAGTTTAATCATCTCGCACCAACCGCCATGCCAACATGCTGCATCCGGCATGGGTTGCTTGATGGTTATCGATATTTGCGATTTATCCCGGCGGATAGTATTCGCAAAACCATTGGACAGATATCAATAGTGTTTCAATGACTACCAAGTATAACCTGTACCACTTTGCAGTTACTATAAAAATGCGAGGTGGCTTATTTGTATACGGCACATATCAGTGACGACAAAACAAGGGAACAATCTGTGTTTCAACATTGTGTGGAAACGGGAGAAATAGCCCGGAAACATGGCGAAATTTGCGGGATACCGAATCTTGCCGAAGCTGCGGCAATTAATCACGACACGGGAAAATTTACGGGTAGATTTAATGGTTATATTCATGGAGATAATTCCGTTAAACGCGGCGAAATCGACCACAGTTATGCTGGAGCAAAATTCGTGAGTGCCTGTTTAGCTGATACGAATATTAAAGGCTGCGTTCAGGCAGCTGAATTGATTGGACACGCTATTGTATCCCATCACGGATTGCATGACTGGTGTAATAAGGAACATCTTGATTATTATTCCGAACGGATAGGTAAGAACGAAGATTATGAAGAAGTTCTGGCTGAAATAAATCGCGTTTTTGATATGGAAAAACTCCTCCGCTTGATGGCAGAAGGTGCGGGTGAGTACATAGGCATAATAAACAAAGTGAAAGAGATGACGCAAAGCCTGTCCAATGATGATAGGGATACCGCACGGGCATTCTATATGGGAATGACAGAACGGCTTCTTGAATCAATCCTGATTGACGCTGACAGAACAAATACTGCGGAATTTATGTCGGGAAAGGTAATTGAGAGAAACTTCGACTTGCCGGAACTTTGGGAGAAGATGGACAAAAATCTCAAAAATAAACTCACGGAATTTTCCGCGAAAACGGATTCGATTTCTGCTCAGAGAAGATCAATATCCGACAGATGTTTCAAGTATGCCGAAAAAAGAGTCGGGATTTGCAAGCTGATTGTTCCCACCGGCGGTGGAAAGACTTTATCCTCTTTGCGTTTTGCGATCGAGTATTGTAAACGCAATAATATGGAGAAGATAATTTACATCGCCCCATTTATGTCGATTCTCGAACAAAACAGCGACCATATCAGAGAACTTGCCGGTGATGATTGTTTTCTGGAACACTATTCCGACGCTATGCAGCAAAAATACGAAAAACTAAATGAAAACGAATATCACGATTACGAATTGAGAACAGAGTTGTGGGATAGTCCGGTAATCGCGACCACTATGGTGCAGTTCCTTAACACTTTGTTTTCAGACAAAACCTCATCAGTACGCAGAATGCACAGACTTTCAAGGGCTGTTATAATAATTGACGAGGTTCAGTCTGTTCCGAGAAAGTGCATATACCCGTTTAATCTTGCGATGAATTTCTTGTCGAAGATTTGTGGAGCTTCAATTGTTTTGTGTTCGGCTACGCAGCCCCCTTTCGAAACAATGCCCAAATTCCCGATTCTGCTTGATGAGAACAGCAGTATGACAGGTGATACCAAAGATGATTTTGATGTCTTTGCAAGGACGAAGATTATTCCGAAACTTCAGGAAGGGAAGTATACATATAGCCAAGCGGCTGATTTTACGGCAGAATGTCTGAATAAAAATGGCAGTGTTCTGTTTGTTACGAATACCAAGGAAGCAGCGAAAGAGATTTATTCGGAACTGAAAAGAAGAATTTCCGATTGGGACAACCCGCCCGATTTAATCCATTTGAGTACCAGTATGTGCCCTCTTCACAGAAGAAAAATGATACAGAAGATGACTGACTTGTTGAGCGAAGAGAATAAAAAACCGCTTATTTGTGTGACCACGCAGTTAATTGAAGCCGGAGTGGACGTATCGTTTGGGTGTGTTATTCGCTCGCTTGCGGGAATGGACAATTCCGCTCAGGCAGCGGGCAGATGCAACAGAAGCGGTGAGTTTCACAGAATTTGCCCTGTGTATATTGTTGAGTTGGGCGAAGAAAAATTGGGCAGGCTTCGGGAAATTCAAGATTCCAAAGACGCATCACGCCAGTTGTTGTATATGATGGAGAGGTGTGGAGAGGAGGACTTCCTTTCTCCCGAGTCAATGACCGAATTTTTTGACATTCTGTTTAAGACGGTTTTGGC
Organism: Oscillospiraceae bacterium; assembly: GCA_051882535.1. Taxonomy (GTDB): domain Bacteria; phylum Bacillota; class Clostridia; order Oscillospirales; family Ruminococcaceae; genus CAG-115. The sequence continues at coordinate 1,817 of JBJESA010000279.1, read as the reverse complement.
TTCAGACGCTGACAGGCTTTCTTATCCTTTGGAACGTGAGGAAGACACTCTTTTGAATCTTATTTCTAAAAATGATAAGAATACCGCTCTGCTTGAACCTACGAAGAGAAAAGCAAAAAAGTACTCCATGCAGGCATTTAAGACTGCGGGGGAGAACTTTCACGTTATTGATGAGATAACGAGAGATGTATTTGTCCCTTTTGACGATGATGCAAAAAAGCTGCTTGGGCTTTTAGACAGTGAATTATCTCCGGCAGATGCACTTGGGTATATAAGACAAGCCCAAAAATACATTGTCGGAATATACCCTAATCTTTGGCAGAAGCTTTCGGACGCACACGCTATCGACGAATTGAAAAATGGCGGCTACCGTTTGAAAGACGAGTATTACAGTAAAGAATTCGGCATTACAGAAGAACCGTCTGAAATGCCGCTCTTAAGATATTAAGGAGGGATAAAATGGGAGAAAAACACAGAAATACTGTGGAATTTATGGTGTACGGCAGATATGCACTCTTTTCTGATGTTCTGACAAGAGCCGGAGGCGAAAAGTGCAGCTATATGATACCAACCTACGAGGCACTGAAAGGTATTATTCAAAGCTGCTATTGGAAGCCAACGATCATGTGGATCATTGACAGCGTGCGTATTATGAAGCCTATCCGAACCGTACGAAAAGGCGTAAGACCCATTTCGTATGGAGGGGGAAACGACCTCTCGTACTACACCTATCTGGAAGACGTTTGCTATCAGGTGAGGGCACATTTCGTCTGGAATGAAAACCGCCCCGAGCTTGCCTGCGACAGGGACGAGAACAAGCATCATAACATCGCAAAACGAATGATTGAGCGTGGTGGCAGACGCGATATTTTCCTTGGAACAAGGGAATGTCAGGGGTATGTTGAGCCGTGCGTTTTCGGTGAGGGTGAGAGTGTGTATGACGGTATTGATATGCCGTTTAGTCTTATGTATCACGGTATTACTTACGCTGACGAAGCGGAGAATGACGATGATAAGGGACAGATGACAGTACGCTTCTGGCAGCCCGAAATGAAGAATGGAATAATTGATTTCATTCAGCCTAAGGATTGCACCATTAAGCGTCATATCCACGAGATGGAAATCAAGCCTTTCGGCAAAGAGTACGAGAATTTCACCATGATTGATGAGGACGAAACCTTGGGAGGTGATGATTCGTGAGTTGGGCGGAGGAACTTTACAACATCTACGAAACCCAATGCAGTGACAGCAAAATGCTCAAGGTCGCCCATTCAACCGCAAATGCCCAGATTGAGGTTACAATTAGCGAAGATGGAGATTTTGTCACGGCAAGGGCACTATCTAAGGAAGAGGGAAAGAATACCGTTATTCCCGTTACGGAAAGCTCAGGAGGAAGAACAAGTGGAATTGCTCCGATGCCGTTTGCCGATAAGCTGAAGTATATTGCGGGCGACTATCCGGAGTATACTCCTGAGAACAATTCTGATTACTATTCGCAGTATATCGAACAACTCGAGGGCTGGAAGAATAGCGAATTCTCTCATCCCGCTGTCACTGCACTTTGCAATTACCTTTCGAAGAAAAGCATTATTACAGATTTAATACAAGTAGGCGGAATTCTTGAAAAGAATGATTCGGGCTTGCTCTCCGAAGATTTTAAAATTGCAGGCATAGCACAGAAGGACGCTTTTGTTCGCTTTATTGTGCTCTATCAAGATAAGCAGCGTATTACAAAGACATGGCTTGACGACACATTGTTTGATAGCTTTATTCAGTTCAATAACAGTACATTTGAAACAATGGGCTTGTGTTATGCG
>JBJESA010000278.1:0-7222 GCA_051882535.1 Oscillospiraceae bacterium | reverse complement strand
CACGCTTAAGGATAGTTTCACGGGAATCCTTACCCGCTTCCTCGGTGAGGCTGGCGATGTTGAAGTCAACCTCCTTGGGTGCTTCGCCGTCATTCCAAGCAACGCTGCCCTGGTCTGCCGCAGCCGCCTGAGCCGCTGCAAGTGCCATTTCCTGTCTGCGTCTGATTTTCTTCTTGCGGTTTTTGCTCATAAACAGCGATACGATAAGCAGAGCCACAAGTATAATGCCAAGTGCAATTACAAGGAACAGCAGCGTATTTCTGAACGGATCCGGAGGTCTTGTAGGAATGATAACACTGCCGCCGCTGCCGCTTCCGCCACTGCCGGAATTGGGCAGAACAAACGGAGTCGCAAGCACCGATACGCTCGCCGCGTCTGTACCAACCGCACGAGCAACTGTAAGTGCAATAGCCTCGCGGTTTGCCTCGGTCATTTCAGCCGTGTTAATTGCAACGCCGACTGTCAGCTTCTCAATATCGTAGCCGTCTTTTTCAATCTTCGTAATGGTGTTTGAAACATCATACTCCGACTCGTCATAATTATAATAGTACTGCTCTCCATCGTCAACGCCGTTGAGTGTGGGGTAATCGGGTGACAAATCCCCATTGGGAGTCACACCCGGCAGACCTGCACCATCAATCAAGCCGACATTGGATTCAATATGCTTGTCGTGATGAAGAACACCGGTATTATCACCGTCAACAGGCTGATACTGCGTATCCACAACGGAGCGTGAATCGTAGTTCAACTGAGCCGCAACGCTTACCGAGTAGCCGTTTGCACCGTAAATCTTCTCTAAGAACGGCTTAAGCTGCTGCATCAGTGCGTTTTCCATATCTCTCTGGAACGCCCAACGCTTTCTCGCAATGGGAATACCCGAAGCGTCCTTACCCTCGGCTTCCTCCTGCTCCTTGGAAATCCATTCATAAGAACGTCCCGAGGTATCCACAACGGAAATATTGTCGTATGTAAGATTTTCAACACTGGTGGATACTAACGCGAAAATCGCACGAACCTCGGCGTTTGTCAGTTCCTCACCCGCAACAAGTTCAAGGGTGACCGAGCAGCTGGGCTGCTCCTTTTCCGGAGTGATTGCGTAGTCCTTCGTGGAAGGAACGCTGAGGATAACGGTTGCGTACTTTACAGCCTGCAGCTGTCTGAGGGTAGAAGCGATTCTCGCCTCACGCTGCTGTCTTGCAACTTCCTTCTTATCGCTTGCGGTAGACCACAAGTCAATTCCGTCATTCCAGATGTCGTAGTTCGAGGAATCCTTGGGATATCCCATAACGGACAGCTTCATACGCAGAGTATCGACCTGATCCTCGGGAACGATAATCTCGTCCCCGCGAAGCCGTACATTCTCAACTCCCATATCCGAGATAGCGGCAGCAATCTCGCTTGCCTCCTGATTGGTAAGCCCCGAGAACAGCACCGCATCGTCCTTGTGGTTAATAAGAATAGCCAACACGATGATAATAGCAATAACCGCCACCGGAATAGCGATAACCATTGCTTTCACCGCAGTCGAAAATCCCGACCACTTATCCTTGATGACTGTTGTCACCTTTTTTATTCGTTCATTCATTTAAGCAAAAGCCTCCAAAAACAACGCCCTGCGTCATTTTTATTTTTATATCTGCATATTGATAATGGAATTGTATGCGGAAATAACCTCGTTCTTAACGGCAACCAGCAAGTCAACCGCAATGTTTGCCTTTTCGATGTTAGCCTGAACCGTTGCCAAATCGTCAATATTGCCAAGCATCAGGTCGATAGCGTCACGGTCAACCTGCTCGTTCGTTTCAACGACATTGTCATACAATCCCTTAAAAACATCAAGGAAAGACGCCTTGCCGAGGTCTGCCACCTGCACTCTGTCAGAGCCCATCGACTTCATCGGCTGCATCTTAGAAAGCTGCTCCAGTGGCTGTGTTGTGGTAGTCACCGGAAGTAGAATCGTAGTATCTATAGCCATTACATTGTTCCTTTCATTTCAAGCGGCATATTTGTGGGAACGCCCTGCCGCACGCCATTGGTTTACGTATACTATCAGCCCTTGCCGATATTCAGCGAAGCCTGTATAATCGACTGCATAGCCTCGTAAATACTCTTGTTTGCGTTGAACATATTAGTCGCTTCAATTGCGTCTGCCTGCTCCACAATGAGGTCTACATTCGCCTCGTACACATAACCGTTCTCGTCTGCCAAGGGATTGTCGGGGCTGTATACCGGCTCAACGGGGGTTTCGTCCTCCACGACTTTCTTCACCTCAACGCCGCGGTACTTTGTGTAGCTGTAAATTCTGGGGATATACACACCCTCCCGCATTTTACCTGCGAGAACTGCCTTAAAAGTTCTGTCCTCGCCGAAAACCACCATCTGACGCTTGTAAACGTCCTCCGGTCTTGTAGCGTATGTATCAGCCGCATTGATGTTCTGTGCGATGATATCCAATCTGAATCGCTCTGCGGTCATTCCCGAAAGCGGGATATTAAGCGAACTTAAAAATGCCATCTATCTGCCCTCCGATTACGACCTTACCATTGCACTTCTCATTCGTGTGAAGTTTCCGTTCATCTGGTTGATGAGTGCGTCGATTTGGTACTGCACTCTCGCCATCTCCGCCATCTGTGTGTCGTGGTCGACGTTGTTGCCATCAGCCTGGTCATCGGTATAGCGGTCAACGATGAGCGTCTGCGTGAGATTCAGCTCCTTCTTGATTGTGCCGTTCGCACGGAGCTTATCCCTGAGGATACCGCCGAATTCGAGATAGCGGCAGTTATAGTTGGGAGTATCTTCGTGTGCGATATTGTAGGATATCAGCTGCTGTTTCTGCCAGTTCGCCGAAATACCCTGTTCAATTATTCTGAAAGCAGTTGTATCAAACAGTGCCATAAACATTACCTCTCATTTTCTCGTTAATATGCCACTAAAGTGCGTTTTGGGTACAACTCACCCATAAGCACAGTCTTCCATATTCCATTCTACCACAATACCGCCAATTTTTCAAGTCATTTTTTTCACAAATATGCTGTTATATCCTTTCCATTTCTTGGGAAAACCCTAAAAATCCGCATTGTAATGGGAAAAATCGGACAAAAACACGACTCGTCGAAGTTTTTGTGCATATTCAACAAAAAAAGCTTGAAGTTTTCTATTATTTTCACAATCAAGTTTAACCCACACGGTTCTTTTCACGCCGGCACATTAAAATGAAATTTCAATCCGGAAAAATAAAAAAATTTTCGGTAAATTCAAAAAAACTCTTGACAAATGATTTTGGCTGTGGTATAATTACGACAAATTGAATATCCACTTCAAACCGATGAAGCAGAGATAAAAACGTTTGATTGCACTCACAGAGAGCGGCCGTTGCTGAGAATGCCGTAGAAAGCAGAGCGTTAAATGGACTGCCGAGGGTGCGAGGAAAGGTTCGGCGATACGTTCAGTGCGGCTGTTCCGAGTATTCCGCAACGTTAGCATGCGTCAATTGCAAGGGTATGTTAGTACCCGATGAGTGCACGGATTTTCCGTGAATTAAGGTGGCAACGCGGTGTTTATACTCCGTCCTTAAGACAGAATTATGATATTTCTGTCTGTAGGACGGTTTTTTATTTTCAGAAACATAATCAGTAGACCAAGTAAGGAGTGAAATTTATGTTAGTTCCAAGTCTTGAGCAAGCAAAAAAGATGTCAGGCAGCATCATACCGATTAAGCGTGAGATTCTCTCGGATATACGCACGCCAATCGAGATGCTGAAAATTCTTCAAGGAGTAAGCCGTCAGTGCTTTATCCTCGAATCGGTAGAAAATCAGGAGAAATGGGGTCGCTACACCTTTCTCGGATACAACCCCAAGCTGGAAATATCGTGCCTTAACGGCAAGCTCACCGTAAAGCACGTCCTTACCGGAGAGCAGGAAACCGTTGAAACCTCCGACCCCGCCGCATACATTCGCGACCTGATGAGCAAGTACACCACAGCCAAGCCCGAGGGATTTCCCAGCTTCACAGGCGGACTTGTAGGATATTTCGGATACGACTTCATCAAGTACGCCGAGCCGTGTCTGAAACTCGACGCACTCGATGAAGAGGGCTTTAAAGACGTTGACCTTATGCTGTTCGACAATGTAATCGCATTCGACAACATTCGCCAGAAGATTATTCTCATCACCAACATCAAGACGGATAATCTTGAGGAGAACTACCGCAAAGCCGAGCAGGAACTTGACGAGATGGCGAATCTCGTGCGTAATGGCAAACCCGCCGAGAAGAAGAAAGGCAAGATGACCAGCGACTTCCGTTATCTCTTCAACAAAGAGCAGTACTGCTCTATGGTTGAAAAGGCGAAGCACTATATCTACGAGGGCGACATTTTCCAAGTCGTGCTGTCCAACCGAATTGACGCAGATTTTGAGGGAAGTCTGCTGGATACCTACCGCGTTCTCCGCTCGACTAACCCCTCGCCGTATATGTTCTACTTCTCGAGCGATGATATGGAGGTCGCAGGCTCCAGCCCCGAAACACTCGTAAAGCTGGAGGACGGCGTTCTCCACACCTTCCCCCTCGCAGGAACTCGCCCCCGTGGTGCAACAGACGAAATCGACAAACAGCTTGAGCGTGAGCTTCTCGCTGACGAAAAGGAGCTCTCCGAGCACAATATGCTTGTAGACCTCGGCAGAAACGACCTCGGAAAAATCTCCGAATTCGGCTCTGTTGAAGTCGAGCAGTACATGGAAATCCTTCGCTTCTCGCACGTTATGCACATCGGCTCCACCGTCCGCGGAAAAATTCGCAGCGACCTGCACGCTCTTGACGCGGTGGACGCGGTTCTCCCCGCGGGAACGCTCTCGGGAGCACCGAAAATCCGTGCCTGCGAAATCATCAACGAACTTGAAAACAACAAACGCGGCATATACGGCGGTGCAGTCGGATATATCGACTTCAGCGGAAACCTCGATGTATGCATTGCGATTCGTCTTTGCTTTAAGAAGAACGGCAGAGTGTTCGTTCGTTCGGGAGCGGGCATTGTAGCCGACAGCATACCCGAAAACGAGTTCAACGAGTGCATAAACAAAGCGAAAGCAGTAACAAACGCACTCACCATCGCACAGGAGGTGGATTTATGATACTTTTGGTTGATAACTACGACAGCTTCTCCTACAACCTCTACCAGCTGATAGGAAAATTAAACCCCGACATCAAGGTAATCCGCAACGATGAACTTACGGTTGACGAGATTTTAAACCTCGCCCCCTCCCACATCATTATAAGCCCCGGCCCCGGCAGACCTTGCGACGCGGGCGTATGCGAGGACTTGATAAAAGCCGCCGCGGGTAAAATTCCGATACTCGGCGTTTGTCTGGGACATCAGGCGATTTGCGAAACTTTCGGTGCGGAAATCACCTACGCGAAGCAGCTTATGCACGGCAAGAAATCCAAGGTGAAATTCAGCGGTAATTCCCCGATTTTCGAGGGATTGGAGGACGGCTTGGAAGTCGCACGTTACCACTCGCTTGCCGCATCGGAAAGCGGATTTCCCGCTTGCCTTACCGTAACCGCAAGAACGGAAGACGGCGAGATTATGGCAGTCCAGCATGAACAGTACCAAATCTACGGACTTCAATTCCACCCCGAAAGCATACTCACCAAAAAGGGTGAAGTAATGCTTTCAAATTTCCTTAGAATCGAGTGATTTTTAAAGTTCCGGATTTGGCTCTATTAAGCCAAATCAACCGCAAAAACGCACTTATTTAAAAGAGGTAATTATGACTATTCTGGAAGAAATCGCACAAAAGACCAGAGAGCGAATTTCCGCACAATCATCACACATTCCGCTGTCGGAAATCCGCTCGCTCGCCGAAAAAGCCCCGAAATCGGAGAAAATGTCGCTCTACGAAGCCCTTTCCGGCGATGATATTTCCTTTATCTGCGAAGCTAAAAAAGCGTCGCCCTCAAAAGGAATAATCGCAGAGCATTTCCCCTATCTCGAGATTGCAAAGGACTACGAAGCTGCAGGTGCAGCCGCAATTTCCTGCTTAACAGAGCCGTTCTGGTTCAAGGGAAGCGACGAATACTTAAAGGAAATTGCCGCCGAGGTTAAAATTCCGGTACTCCGCAAGGACTTCACCGTTGACGAGTATATGATATACGAAGCGAAGACTCTCGGTGCATCGGCTGTGCTGCTAATATGCTCGATACTCTCCGAGAACCAGCTTTCCGACTATCTCGCCCTCACCCATGAGCTTGAAATGTACGCCCTTGTCGAAGCCCACGATGAAGCCGAAATCGCCACCGCAGTAAAGGTCGGAGCGAAGATAATCGGCGTAAACAACCGTAATTTAAAGACATTCAGCGTGGATATCGACAACTCCGCACGGCTTAGGAATCTTGTCCCGAACGACCGTATTTTCGTTTCGGAGAGCGGAATCAGCACCGCCGAAGACGTTCAAAATCTCCGCAAAATCGGTGCGAATGCGGCACTTATCGGCGAAACATTGATGCGTGCCCCCGATAAAGCCGCAAAACTCCGCGAACTGCGAGGTATTGAGCCAAAATGAAGATTAAACTATGCGGAATGTTCCGCGAGTGCGATATCGACTTCGCAAACGAAGCCAAACCCGACTATATCGGCTTTGTGATGGGCTTTCCCAAGAGCCACCGCAATGTTTCGCCCGAATTTGCGGGTTGTCTGAAAAAGCGGCTCTCCCCCGACATCAAGACGGTCGGCGTGTTCGTCAATGCACCGATTGAGATGGTCGCAAACACTGCTACAAGCGGAATTATCGACTTAATCCAACTCCACGGCTCGGAAGATGACGTGTATATCACGAAACTTCGTGAAAAAACCTCCGCACCGATAATAAAAGCCGTGAAAGTCCGAAGTGCGGAAGACATCTCCAATTCCACAAAACTGGCAGATTTTCTCCTGCTCGACAACGGAACAGGCACGGGAAAGATGTTCGACCACGAGATTTTAATGGACGTTGAAATCCCGAAGCCCTTTTTTCTGGCTGGCGGGCTTACTCCCGAAAACCTTGCCGATATTCCGCTGAACCCCCTCCCCTATGCGGTGGATTTAAGCAGCGGAATCGAATCAGACAAGGTGAAAGACAAGTCAAAAATGCTGGCTGCCGTACAATCGGCACGACTGCTTTAATTTCAGAAAGGAAGAAAGAAATGAGTAAAGGACGATACGGAGATTTCGACGGACAGTATATCCCC
>JBJESA010000277.1:0-7276 GCA_051882535.1 Oscillospiraceae bacterium | reverse complement strand
TATGGTCGCCGATAATCTTGATGGAGTTCTTGTTTGCACCAACGGTACCGTCGGAGCCGAGTCCCCAGAACTTGCAGCAGGTAGTGCCCTCAGGAGTGGTGTTGGGGTTCTCAACGATCGGCAGGGAGAGGTTGGTAACATCGTCCTCGATACCGATTGTGAATCTGGGCTTGGTGGTGTTGTTGTAAACAGCGATAATCTGTGCGGGGTTGCAGTCCTTGGAACCAAGGCCGTAACGACCGGTGAATACAGGGATATCCTGGAACTTGTTCTCCTTCTTGAGAGCAGCAACAACGTCGAGGTAGAGCGGCTCGCCAAGAGATCCGGGCTCCTTAGTTCTGTCGAGAACGGAAATCTTCTTAACAGTAGCGGGAATAGCGTTTACAAATGCATCGGATACGAAAGGTCTGTACAGTCTTACCTTTACAAGACCAACCTTCTTGCCCTGCTTGAGCATAAAGTCGATAGTTTCCTCAATGGTGTCGCAAACAGAACCCATAGCAACGATAACTTCCTCTGCATCGGGAGCACCGTAGTAGTTGAACAACTTGTAGTTAGTGCCGATTTCAGCATTAACCTTGTCCATGTACTCGGTAACGATAGCGGGAATGTTGTCATAGTACTTGTTGGAAGCCTCGCGAGCCTGGAAGAAGATGTCGGGGTTCTGAGCAGTACCGTGGAGAACAGGCTTCTCAGGGTTGAGAGCTCTGTCGCGGAATGCCTGAACGGAATCCCAGTCAACCATCTTAGCGAGGGTGTCGTAATCCCAAACCTCAATCTTCTGGATTTCGTGGGAAGTACGGAAACCATCGAAGAAGTGCAGGAAAGGAACTCTGCCCTTAAGAGTAGCAAGGTGAGCTACTGCACCGAGGTCCATAACCTCCTGAGGGTTAGTGGAGCAGAGCATAGCGTAACCGGTCTGACGGCAAGCGTAGATATCGCTGTGGTCGCCGAAGATGGAGAGTGCGTGAGAAGCGATTGCTCTCGCGGAAACGTGAATAACCGAGGGGAGAAGCTCGCCTGCGATCTTGTACATATTCGGAATCATCAGAAGAAGACCCTGAGAAGCGGTGTATGTAGTGGTGAGAGCACCTGCGGAAAGGGATCCGTGTACTGCACCTGCTGCACCAGCCTCGGACTGCATCTCAACAACCTTAACTGTTTCGCCAAAAATGTTCTTTCTTCCTGCGGTAGCCCAGGAATCGGTAACCTCCGCCATAACGGACGAAGGAGTGATGGGGTAAATCGCAGCCAGATCAGTGAACGCGTAGGAAACGTGACCTGCGGCGTTGTTACCGTCCATCGTAAGCTTTTGTCTTGCCATTGGTTTATCCTCCTAAAAACATTAAAGATAATTCAAGGTACTTATCACTCCGACAGCTTCACTTGAGCAGATACAAGTGAAATAGGCAACGATTACACGCCGCATTAGTCATTGGTCAAAGTCCTCGATACTACACTTTATATTGTACCACATCTGATTGCAATTTGCAATAGAATTTAAAAATTTTTTTCAGATTTTTGTGGATACTTACAGAAATTTAATCACATTAATACCCAATTATGGAAAAATATGAGATGTATAATCAAGTAAATTTTCCTAGCGAAGATTTTTCGTGAAAACGTTTTCGTTTTTTGAGATTTTTTGAAAATAATGGGATTTTATGGTATCTAAAGCGACATCTCAGCTTGTTGAAAAAGTATTGAAACAGGCTGGCGACGCAGATAGGGCTTTATCGACAGCCTGATGGTCTAACTCGTCCGTTTGCTGCATAGATTCCATTGAGGTGGTGTTATGCGAAGGAAACGGAAGAACAGCCCGCTGCTCCCATATTTGGCGGGGTTGGCAGTTGGATATGGGGTGATGCTGATTGTGAGTGCGGCAGCGGCACTGCTGTTGTCATTTTTTGACGGTGCGGCAAAAACAGCGGGTGCGGCAGCAGTGTTGTCACTTGCAATCGGGAGCTATTTCTGCGGGAGAACGGCGGGTATTATGCGTCGGCGTGGGGGATTAAAAACGGGGCTGCTGTGCGGATTGGTATTCTCGGTAGTGCCTATTCTGCTTTCTTTGATTTTTCGTGAATTTGCGGGGGTTATGCTTCCGGTGAAGATTATACTATGTGCCGCTTTCGGCACGGTTGGCGGCGTTGCGGGAGTGAATACAGATGAAAAATAAACGGCTTTTTCCGGCGAAGAAGTACTCTGCGGGCGAGTACATAGCCGCTGTTATCGGAGTGGCAGCGGCGGTGGGGCTTCTCATGTTTCCGAAAGCGGTTTCCGGTGCGGTGAGGGAGTCAATTGCCGATTGTCTGGAAGTTGTGGTGCCGTCGCTGTTCTCGTTTACGGCTCTTTCGCTCTGGCTTCAAAAAAGCGGAATCTATCGCGTTGCACTGCGGTTTTTGACATATCCTCTTTCGAAACTGCTGCGTATGGACGAGGAACTGTGTGCGGTGTTCGTACTATCAAATATCGGTGGCTTTCCCACAGGAATGAAACTGCTGACGGAACTTGTTGAACGCGGGCGGCTATCCCGCAAAGACGCAGGAAGAATGCTCTGCTGCTGCTTTGGAAGCGGTCCCTCTTTTATAATCGGTATAGTGGGACTTCGGGTGTTTGACAGCGTGGGAGCGGGATTTATCCTCTTTTTGGCTTGCTTTGCAAGTTCGCTGGTGATGGCGGCGATTGTGCGTACCAGAGGCGAGATTGTTCTCGAAAAAGAGGAAAAGTCGGGTTTTGATTTGAGTGCGGATTGCTTTATTTCGTCGGTGGTGGGAAGTGCGAAGGTGATGTTTACGGTGTGCGTGATGATTGTGGGATTTTCGGCAGTGACTGCGTTGCTGCGGGAAATTGGTGCTTTGGAGTTGATGGAACGTCTGTTCCCGAGCGAGGACGTGTTGGCGGCGGCTCTGGAAATTACACGTATCAAAGGAATCGCACCGTCTAACGCAGCTTTGGCATTATGTGCGGCTCTTCTGAGCTTTGGTGGAGTGTGCGTGCATTTGCAGCTTGCGGCACTGGGACGAGGAATTCCTATGCGGGAGTTTATGTTTTCGAGAGTGATTGCGGTGGCGGCTTCTGCGGTGTTCGCATTGCCGTTCTCCAGAAAATTCGCAGCAGCGGATATTCCTGTGCTTGCACCTCAGGAGGGAGTGGAAATCTTCACCAAAAACGGTATTCTTTCTCTGTGTGTGCTGATGATGTGTGCTATTTTGATTTGGGATTTCTCCAAGAAAAAGAGCTGAAAAATCCGGCGGAACGGTTATATTTTCCCGATTATTTCAGATAATAGCCTTAAAACCCGAAAGGAGGCTATTAATATGTCTGAATTTGGAAAACAAACCGTTCTTGCTGCCGCACTTCTTTTATTCTCTCAGACAATTACAATTGCACGGGCAAGTGCCGATTCGGTATGCTTTGTGCTGCGTGAATACGATGGGAGAATTGCCTTGATGGAGGAGGGCGAGAGCGAGCCGATTGCTATCTACAAAACGCCAATCAGTTCCCTGTATCCAAAAGACGCGGAGCTGCTGCGGGAGGGAATTCGTCTGGAAAACTGCACCGAATTGTCGCAGCTTATCGAGGATTTGGAATTGGAGTGAGGTTCGTCTAAAGCAACAATCGGGAATTTTCGGATTCCCGATTTTTTGTTTAAAGTGCTGATTTTCCTGAATTGAGTGCCTTATAAAGAACGGATTGGGGAATAAAGGACAAACTGTGGCATTATGTCCCTTGAAAAAGCAGTTTTGATATTATATAATAATAGTAATGTTGTTAAAATCATAACATGATTTGATACATATTTGTATTGAAAGGCGGTAAGCACGACGGTGAAAGCGAAAGATCCAACCAAACAGACGTTGTGGGGGAAGTTCTTCCAAGTGCTGATTACCTGGACGGTTTATTTCCTGTTCCGTCCGAAAATTATCTACGCTGACAAGTCGCTGAAAAAGCGGTTGAAGAATATGCCGTGCGTCTTTGTGGCAAACCATACCCACCATTTTGACGGAGCGTTCGCGGGTGCGGTGCTGTGGAGATACAAGCCGTGGGTTCTCGTTAAAAAATCGTGGTACGAGAAGAAGGGCACAGGAAAGTGTATCTCGTGGTGCAGGTCTATTCCGATTGATTTGGACGGCGTTGACGCGACTTGGTACGAGATTGCGACACGAATCGTGGAAAAGGGCGGTTCGCTGCTGATTTTCCCCGAGGGCGGTTTGGCACGCGAGGGCGAAATTCAGGAGTTCAAGACGGGAGCGGCTTTGGTTTCCGCAAAGCAGGGTATCCCGATTGTGCCGTGTGCAATTTACGGGACATATTCGCCCGTGTTTGGAATGAGGCAGAAAATCCTTATCGGAGAGCCGATTATGAGCGTGTGTCCCTCGGATATGCGTCCCGGCAAGTATGCCAAGGTGCTTTCCGAAAAATCGAAGGACGCAGTGACGGAACTGTACGGCGAACTTGTTCGTACATACGGCGACTGCGGCACATACAAAGTAAACTACGGCGAAAAGCCGAATAATACAATTAACAAAAGGAGTAACGAAGATGAATAACGCAGAAATTTGTGAGAAGATTAAGGGTATGCTGGTGGAGAATCTGAGAATTCCCGCTGACGAGCTGGAGAACGATTCCGAATTATTCGGCGACGATATCGGTCTGGATTCCATCGATTCCATTGAGATTATTGCAGGTATCGACAACCTCTTTGGCGTACAGATGACCGGTGCCGCAAAGGAGCATTTCCAGTCCATCAACACGCTTGCGAAGTACGTTGAGGAACACTTGAACGCTTGATTGTGAGGGCTTATGGCTAACAAAAGAATTGTTATAACCGGTCTTGGTTTGTGCTGTGCATTGGGTGAGAATGTCAACGAGTGCTGGAATAACGCGATTAACGGCGTTACCGGCATTGATGAAGTCAAGTCCATCAACACGGACGACTGCTATGCGAAAGTCGGTGCGGAAGTGAAACTCCCCTCGGAGCAGCTGTCGCATGAGAACTACGACCGTTCCTCGCTGCTGTGCATTAAGGCTACGGGCGAGGCACTCGCTGATGCGGGATTTGAAGTCACCCCCGAAAATGCGGACAGAATCGGCGTTATTGTCGGTAACTGCGTCGGCGGAGCGGCTTCTATCGACAAGTACTACAATGACGACAAAAATGGCAATGTGAAGAAAGAGGACGTTCTTAAGATTTCCGCTTCGGCTATTGCAAACAACGTTGCACATCATTTCGGACTGAACGGTACAACCGCTAATATCGTTAATGCCTGTGCTGCGGGTACAATTTCGCTGTCATATGCGGCGGATTTGATTCGTGCGGGCAAAGCTGACGCATTCGCTGCGGGCGGCTCGGACGCTTTCTCGTCGCTTGCTTTTGCGGGATTCCACGCACTTCACGCACTGGACGAGAACTCCTGCTCTCCGTTCAACAGAAGCTCGGGAATTACGCTCGGCGAGGGTGCGGGTGTTGTAATCATCGAGGACTACGAACACGCAAAGGCTCGCGGTGCGAAGATTTACTGCGAGGTTCTCGGTTCGGGAGTAAGCTCCGACGCTCACCACATCACCGCTCCCCGTCCCGATGGCGAAGGTCAGATGCTGGCGATTAGCCGTGCTGTGGCGAATTCGGGACTTAACGGAACCGACCTCGACTACATAAACGCACATGGCACAGGTACAGCGAAGAATGACGAGGCGGAGTTCCTTTCGCTTCACACGCTGTTTGACGAGAACGAACACCTCTCGGTAAGTTCCACCAAGTCTATGACAGGTCACTGTCTGGGTGCGGCAGGCTCTATCGAGGCGGTTTTCACGGTTAAAGCGGTTTGCGAGAACGTAGTTCCTCCGACAATCGGCTACACCGAGGAGAACCTCGTTTCTCTCAAGGAAAAGGCGGGCAAAATCGACTTCGTACCTAACACCAAGCGTGAGAAAACGGTAAACTTCGCGGCTTCCAACTCGTTTGCTTTCGGCGGCAACAACGCTTCTATCATTTTCGCGAAGCAGCCGCACGAAATCCCCGACAGAACGAACAACGAGCGGATTTTCGTAACCGGAATCGGCGAATATATGTCGGGCGACAATGGCGTGATTGACATTCAGTCGGACGACTACAAGAATCTTGGTATCAAGATGGCGTTCTGGCGTAAGCTGGACAGATTTTCGCAGCTTATGCTTATCAGTGGTATGAGAGCGTTGTCCGATGCGAATATCACCATCAACGAGGAGAACGAGCGGGATATCGGTATTATTATCGGTACTGCAGACGGCCCCCTCACCGAAATTGTCAACTTCCAGAAGACCGTTATTGAGCAAGGAACTGCGGCAGGCTCGGCGTTCTCTTTCCCGAACACCGTTTACAATGCGGCGGGCGGATACTTCTCCATTTTTGCGGGAATCAAGGGCTATAACGTAACCGATGCGAACAGCATTCAGGCAGGTTTGCAGAGCGTTTGCTATGCGGCTGATGTACTGCGTGGCGGCGACGAGAGCATTATGGTGGCTGCGGGTGTTGATGAAAACACCGATGTCGAGGAGTTCTTCTACGAAAGATACGGTGTGCTTGACGATAAGTTCAAACTTGGCGAGGGTGCGGTTTCTCTCATTCTCGAAACGGAAACTTCCGCAAAGAACCGCGGCTCGAAGAAGTATGCGGAACTTGTTGGCTGGGCTTCGGCTCACAAGGCGGTTGAATTCGGCACGCTGAAAGGCTCGGAGGTCGCTCTTAAGAAGGCAATTCTTGACGCCTGCAAGAACGCGGGAATTTCTCCCAAGGACGTTAGCACCGTTTGTGGCTTCAAGAACGGCAATGCCGAGGTAGACGCAATTCAGGACAGCGTATTTGATGAGATTTTCGGGGCAGAACGCCGTGAAGTCAATGCCAAGGGTGCTGTTGAAGCAAGAGCGGCGGGTGCTGCAAAGCAGGCTTCGTTCTGTGCTGCGGGACTTGCAAACGGCGAACTGGGCGAGTATGCACTCTGCGTTTCGTTCGGAGCAGGCGGACAGTATTCTGCGGTAGTTCTCAAAAGAGTTTAAAACAATTTGCGATGTCGGCATTTGTTGAAAAGCAAGTGCCGACAAATCGCTTAATAACAGAGGTGTTTATGGATAACAAAGTTGCATTGGTAACGGGTGCTTCAAGAGGAATTGGTCACGCTTGTGCCGTGAAGCTCGCCGAATGTGGATATGATATCGCCGTAAACTTCGTATCCAACGAAGCAAAGGCAGAGGAAGTGGTTGCTGAAATCAAAAAACTCGGCAGAAACGCAATCGCAGT
>JBJESA010000276.1:0-1706 GCA_051882535.1 Oscillospiraceae bacterium | reverse complement strand
ACTTCACCGACTCCCAGCGTCAGGCTACAAAGGACGCAGGTCAGATTGCAGGTCTGAATGTTCAGCGTATCATCAACGAGCCTACCGCTGCGGCTCTTGCATACGGCGTTGATAAGGAAGAAGAGCAGGACATCGTAGTATACGACCTCGGCGGCGGTACGTTCGATGTATCTGTAATCAACATTGGCGACGGCGTACAGGAAGTTCTTGCAACCGCAGGTAACAACCACCTCGGCGGCGATGACTTCGACCAGAGAATTATCGACTTCCTCCGCGAGGAATTCAAGAAGTCCGACGGAATCGACCTTATCAATGATAAGTTCGCAATGCAGAGATTGAAGGACGAGGCTGAAAAGGCTAAGATTGCCCTCTCCAACTCTACTTCCGTAAACATCTCCATTCCTTATATCACCGCAGACGCTACAGGTCCTAAGCACCTGAACGTTACTCTCTCCAGAGCAAAGTTCAACGACCTCACCGCTGATCTGGTTGAGGCTACTATGGGCCCGCTCAAGCAGGCGATTGCAGACTCCGGACTGGACAAGAACGATATTCACAAGATTCTGCTCGTAGGCGGTTCTACAAGAATCCCCGCAGTTCAGGACGCTGTTAAGAACTTCCTCGGCAAGGAGCCGTTCAAGGGAATCAACCCCGATGAGTGCGTTGCAATCGGTGCGTCCATTCAAGGCGGCGTTCTCAATAAGGAAGTACAGGGCATTGTTCTGCTCGACGTTGCTCCTCTGTCGCTCGGTATCGAAACTGCCGGTGGCGTTTGCACCAAGATGATTGAGAGAAACACCACTATTCCTACTTCTAACACTCAGGTGTTCACAACTTACGCTGATAACCAGCCTTCCGTTGATATCAACGTTCTTCAGGGTGAGCGTGAGATGGCTAAGGACAACAAGTCCATCGGTAACTTCCGTTTGGACGGTATTGCTCCCGCTCCTCGCGGAATCCCGCAGATTGAGGTTACTTTCGATATCGACGCAAACGGTATCGTAAACGTAACTGCAAGAGATAAGGGTACCGGCAAGGAACAGAAGATTTCCATTACCGCTTCTACCAATATGAGCAAGGACGATATCGATAAGGCAGTTAAGGAAGCAGAGGCTTATGCTGCTGAGGATAAGAAGCGTCGTGAGGAAGCTGATGTCCGCAACGAGGCTGACTCGATGGTTTACCAGATGAAGAAGTCCATGACCGACTTCGGCGACAAGGTTTCCGCTGACGACAAGGCAAAGGTTGAGCCGAAGATTACCGCTCTTGAGGAAGCACTCAAGGGAAGCGACATCGAGGCTATCAAGACTGCCAAGGACGAACTCCAGAAGGCATTCTACGAGGTAGCACAGAAGGTTTACCAGGAGAATGGCGGCAATCCTGAGGATATTGCAAACGCAGCAGGTGCTGCAAGTGCCGGTGAAAGTTCTTCCAACAACGGCGGCAGTGATGACGGTGCTGTTGACGTTGAGTTTACCGAGAAGTAATAACTGAAAGAATGAGCTTGTGCCTGTTATACGGAAACGTTGTGGGTGCAGGCTCACATTCGGTGTAAAGTTACATTGTGCCGAGTGGATTTCAGATAATCCGATTTATATTTGCGGATAATCCGCTGATTGGAGAAATTATGGCAGAGAAAAGAGATTACTATGAAGTCCTCGGGCTTCAAAAGGGTGCGTCGGACGCAGAGATAAAAAAGGCGTACC
>JBJESA010000275.1:0-7304 GCA_051882535.1 Oscillospiraceae bacterium | reverse complement strand
CTTTATCGACAGCCTGAATCCCTCTCCACCCGTAGGTGGAGAGGGATTTAGTCTTATAAATGAAAAATTACTTCGCGAGGCACTCCTTGAGGAACTTCATCAAATCGGAATACTCCTCAAATGCGGGAAGCTGCGGGTAGTCCTTCTTAATCTGCTCGGTGGAGCGGAAAAGGAAACCATACTTCGACGCGGTAATCATTCCCAGGTCGTTGAAGCTGTCGCCGCCTGCGATAGTTTCAAAGCCGATGCTCTGCAATGCCTTAACGGTAGTAAGCTTGGACTTCTCAACACGCATTTTGTAGCCGGTAATTTCTCCGTCGGGAGCGACTTCCAGCGAATTGCAGAAGATAGTAGGCTGTCCCAGCTTCGCCATAAGCGGTGCTGCAAACTCGGTGAATGTATCACTGATGATGATGGTCTGTGAGAGTGTTCTCAGCTCATCAAGAAACTCCTTTGCACCGGGCATCGGGTCAATCTTCGCGATAACAGCCTGAATCTCTTTCAAGCCCAGACCGTGCTCCTTGAGAATGCCGATACGCCACTTCATCAGCTTGTCGTAATCCGGCTCGTCACGGGTGGTGCGGCAAAGTTCGGGAATTCCGCTCTCCTTTGCGAATGCAATCCAAATCTCGGGGACAAGTACTCCCTCGAGGTCTAAACAGGTTATGTACATAGTAGTTCTCCTTAATCTTTTTAGGTATGCCAACCGACATTACCACACTATATTTTACCACATTTCGCTTATTTTTTCAATAGTCTTTTTCTCTTTTCAAAAAATTTTTTCATCGGACTCAAAAGCCCTTGACAAGAGATTGATTTCGTGTTATAATAAAATCCATAATGTTCAGCAAAGGAGTAAGACAATGAAGATAATGGCGGTAGACTACGGCGACAGCAGAACAGGACTTGCTATGTGCGATATGGGCGAAATCCTCGCTTCTCCCCTTGAAACGGTGTTCGAAAAAGACTTTGAAAAATGCGTGGAGAAAGTCGCCCAAATCGCGATTGAAAAAAAAGCACAGATGATTGTGGTGGGCGATCCTATTAATATGAACGGCACACGCGGGCCTCGTTCGGAGAAGTGCAATCTCTTTGCGGAGAAACTGCGTGCATTGGTAGATGTCGAGGTGCGTATGTGGGACGAACGTTCCTCTACCGTAACCGCTATCACCTATATGAATGAAACCAACACACGCGGAAAAAAGCGTCGTCAGGTGCTTGACCAGGCAGCTGCGGCGGTTATACTAGAGGGTTTTCTGAATTACAGAAAGAACTGCAAAGATGTATAGAATATCATTTACAGGACACAGAATTTGCAAACTCCCATACTACGGAGAGGACGATCCACGTCTTATAAAATTCAAAGAAGCTCTTTTTGAGGAGATTCTCGGATTTGTTAAGCAAGGGGCACGTGAGTTTTACTGCGGAATGGCTTTGGGAGTGGATACATACGCTGCAGAAGCGGTTTTGCAGCTCCAGAATCAGTACCCGGATATTAAGCTTATTGCGGTTGTGCCCTGCCCGGAACAGGACAAGTTGTGGACTGCTGAGCAAAGGCAACGCTATAAAGAGCTTTTGTCAAAAGCCAGCAGAACGATTATGGTTTCCGAAAAATATGGGAAAGGCTGTATGCAAAAGCGAAATCGTGTACTGGTGGATATCTGCGATGTACTTATTGCCGCCTATGACGGAATGCCGGGCGGTACCGAGTACACCATAAAATACGCCAAAAGCAAAGGCCGCAGAGTGGTTGAAATTCCACTAAGATAAAACAGAAAGGCAGGAAGAATATTCCTGCTTTTTTGTGCTTGATACCCATTGTTGAAAACTTATCAAAAATTTTTGCATTTCGTCAAAAAATCTATTGACAAAATCTTCAAAGCGTGATATAATTTCATCAAGATATCAAAGTGATATCAAAATACATTTGGAGAAAGAGGTACTTATATGGAAACTGAAAAGAATTATACTTATGAAGAAAAGGAATTAAAAGCCGCTTCCGGCTGGGGCGTACTGTTTATCACCATCATTCTGTTGCTTGCCGCACTGGGACTTGTCATTTACGCCGCAACGGGACTGGAAGCCAGCGATATGAGTGGTGCTCCCTACAGAGCGGGCGATATTGCCGGTTTGGTTATCGGCATTGTATGGCTGTGTATTGGCTGGATTCCCTTCCTTGGTCTGCGTGTTATCAAGCCAAACGAGGCAATTGTTGTTACCCTGTTCGGTAAGTATATCGGCACGATGAAGAAGGAAGGCTTCTTCTTCATCAATCCGTTCAGTTCCTCCGTAACCCCCAAGAACGAACATACACCCACTGTTGCAGCAAATGCAGCGGCCGGCACAATTACAGTAGGAGGCAGTGCAGGGTTCGGGAAAATCTCGCTTAAAACAATGACGCATAATAACAGCAAGCAGAAGATAAACGACCTTATGGGTAACCCTATTGAAGTGGGAATTATGGTGACTTGGCGTATCGTCAACACTGCAAAGGCTGTGTTTAATGTAGACAATTACAACTCATACCTTTCTATCCAAGCCGACTCCACCCTGCGTGATGTTGCCCGCTGCTACCCCTACGACAGCACAGATGACGACGAAAAGACTTTGCGTGGTTCTTCCTCCGAGATTTCCGAGCAGCTCAAGAATCTGCTTCAGGAGCGTGTTGAAATCGCAGGTCTTGAGGTTATCGAAGCACGTATCACTCACCTTGCATACGCTCAGGAAATCGCTGCTGCAATGCTCCAAAGACAGCAGGCTACCGCAATTATCGAGGCTCGCCAGAAGATTGTCGACGGTGCGGTTGGTATGGTTGAAATGGCTCTCAACAAGCTCTCCGAAAGCAACGTATGCGAGCTTGACGAGGAACGCAAGGCTCAGATGGTAAGCAATCTGTTGGTTGTTCTCTGCGGAAACAAGGACGCTCAGCCTATTGTAAACAGCGGCTCTATCTATTAACGAACGGAGGCAATTATGTTTTCGACTTCTACTATTGCGGGATTGATTATTTGCGGACTGCTTTGCATTATAATCCCTGTTGGTGCGGTCATTATATTCAAGCTGAAAAACCGCGAAGTGTCTTTGCTTGGTGCGTTATGGGGTGCATTGGGATTTATCGTATTTGCATTGGTTCTTGAACAGATTTCCCACGCTATAATGCTGCCTGTTGTCAAGGATACAGTTGTACCTTACGTTATCTACGGCGTGCTTGCTGCGGGTATCTTTGAAGAAACAGGACGTTTTGTAGTGTTCAAGACGCTGATGAAGAAAAAGAACGCCCCAAAGGACAGCATTATGTACGGTCTGGGACACGGCGGAATTGAATCGGTCATGGTTGCGGGTACTACCCTTCTGAGCTACGGCATTATGGCTCTGCTTGTAAACACAGCAGGATTGGACGCAGTTCTGAAAATGACAGGAGCAACCGACGAGGCTACAATCGCAGTCGCAACACAAACTCTTGAGGCACTGACTAAGCAAACATTCGGAATGTGTCTTCTAAGCGTTCTTGAACGACTTCTTGCAATGACCTTGCACGTTTCTTTGTCGGTATGGGTATTCCGTGCAGCAAAGGAAAAGAGCAAGCTTTGGCTCTACCCCGCCGCAATTCTTGCACACGCAATTGCCGATGTCCCCGCGGCACTTGGTCAGAAGAATATAATACCCCTCTGGTTAATTATGACACTTATGGCGATACTTGACGTTATTTTCGTTTATCTTGCAAGCAGAATCTATAAATCAATGAAGAAAGAAACTGTATAAAGGAGTGAAGCGGATGGCTGACGAAAAAAAGGAACAGAAGAAACAAGTACCATTGCGGCTTTCCGCAACTCTCTACAACGAACTTATGCGGTGGGCGGAGGACGATTTCCGCTCGGTAAACGGACAGATTGAGTATCTGCTGACGGAATGCGTCAAATGGCGTAAAAAGAAAGGCGATGACAAAGAGTGAGCGATAATATTATATTCCTTATAACCGCTATACCCGTCCCAATTATAATGCTGATTGTCGGAATTGCAATCTGGAAAAATCCTCCCTCACCCGGAAACGTTGGCTACAAGTCGAAATATGCCCGCAGCAGTCCCGAGGCTTGGCTTTTCGCACAGATTACATGGGGGAAGCTGTCGGTATTCCACAATATTCCGGCTCTTATAGGTACAATTATTGCCGAGGTCGCGGGAATTCTTCTCAGACTTGACGAGAATCAAGGGTTAATCCTGTACATAGTCGTGACAACAGCACAGGTTGTGGTAATTTTCACAGATATTTTCATCACCGAACGCAGATTGCACAAGTACTTCAATCCCGATGGCACGCAGAAATAATTCAAAAAATCTTCCGAGCAAAAACGATTTAAACGGCGGGTTCAACACCCGCCGTTAGAGCTTGTCGAAAAAGGAAAAACAGGCTGGCGAGAAAGGTGCAGATACGAGGAAACGGTGCCACGGCTAGGCTTTGTGCCTGACGTGGCACCGTTGACGAAGTAGATGCACCTTTATCGACAGCCTGTAACGGCGGGTGTTGCACCCGCCGTTAATTTTATTGTGTCTGCTATATTCAAATAATTCGTATTGAAATATCAATCTGATTGTGCTATAATATTATATGAAAAAAATATTTATCACCCGACAAAACCAATCCCTCAATCGTTACAATAATGCAGGAGGTAACTCCGATGGGAATGACATTCAGCACAGACGCAGAATTTGAGGCGTTTTACGAACTACACTGGAAATACGTTTACCGACTGTGTATGACATATATGAAAACAGCCGAAAACGCAGAAGACTGCACCGAGGACGTATTCGTAAAGCTGCTTACAAACGAATACAAATTTACTGATGAGGTTCACGAGCGAAAATGGCTCACCGTCACCGCAATTAACCTCTGTAAAGACAGGCTGAAAAGCTGGAAGCACAAAGCCGTTGTATCAATTGATGATGAAACTGAACTCGCCGTTCCCGAACCCGAAGACAATAGCGATGTGACCGAGGCGGTGAAAAATCTCCCCCTAAAATACAAGGACGTAATATGGCTGTATTATTACGAGGACTATCAAACGGACGAAATAGCAAAAATACTTGGCAGACCGCCCTCAACCGTCCGAAATCAATTGAGAGACGCACGAACGCTGCTTAAAAATATATTGGGAGGCGATTTTCGATGAACGAAAACAATTCTTTCAAAGAAATAATAGATACGATAGAGCCTGCTGAGGGAGCAAAAGAAAGAATGCTCCAAAACATCAAACGCAAGGCGGAAACTCAAACGGTACAAAATACCTCGTCAAAGCCCTCGTCGTTGGTAAAAATTATGAAATGGGCACTTCCCGCTGCGGCTTGTCTTGCAATAGTCGTAGTCGGAATAAATTTACTTCCCCGCCTTAGGTCAACCCCCATTGGTAATGAAAGCGGAGTACAAATCCCCAATCCGTTTGTGGGAGTTAATACTCTTGACGAAATTGAAGAACAGCTGGGAATCAGCGTTAAGCTACCAGATGGTGCAGAAAACGCGGCGTATTTCATAATTGACGGCAGCATCGCAAGCATTGATTTCGAGTACGGCGGAAAGTCCTATACTCTGCGAGCCTCAAAGCAAAGCGGCGATTTTTCGGGTATTAACGGAACGCTTATAAATAGCGATAAGATAGACGCTGCAAATGACGCGGTGCTTGAAACTATACGTGGTTTTGAATACAACTATTTCAAGCTGATGTGGACTGACGGAGCTGTCACCTATATCCTCGCAAACAATGCCGAAATCTCCACAGATGATATTACCGGAGTTTACCAAAAAATCAAATAAAAAAATTGTCGGGAAATTCTAAAATTTTCCCGACATTTTCTTTTTCTCGGTCGTTATATGTACAGAAAGGCAAAAACGCAGCGTACGAGCGGCAATGCCTTCTCCCAAAAAACAATATAACGAAAGAGGTATTTTGACATGAAAAAGTATATCACATCAGCACTTGCAGCACTTATGTTGCTTTCCCTTACCGGCTGTTCCGACAACAAGAACAACAGTATCTCGCCCTCAAACAGCAACTCTTCGACAAGCGATACCGAAAAACCCGACAGCAAGCCCGAAGATTCTAAGCCCGAGGAGAACAAGCAAGTTTCTCCCGCGGAGGTTGAAGCGGCTATCGCAAAGGCTCTCGGCGACGGATATTTCTGCACGGTTGACGTTCCTGAGGACGAGATGTTTCTGTCAAATATGGCGGGAATTGACCTTTCGCAGCTTGAAAGCTATACCGCAAAGCAATCGACAATAACCGCAGTATATCCGGACACCGTTCTCGTGATGAAATGTAAGCAAGGCTATGCCGATGAAGCAATTTCAATACTCAACGAAAATTATGCACGCAACATCAGCTACATAAGGCAGTACCCGTTCAGCGTAGCTAAGGTAGAGGGTGCAAGGCTGTATAAAAACGGCGATTTGGTGTTGTTTGTCATTGCGGGCAATAACCCAGCCACCGAAGTTTCCGCCGAGGAAGAAGCAAAGCTCGCCACTTCGGAATACGAAAAAATCGACAACGTAATAAAGGAGCTGTTCGGCAGCCTTCCGGAAAATCTTGCAGTCATCACCGAGCCCGAGCCAAACAATAACGGCGGAGAGTTTGACGGCGGATTTGTTTTTGACGGTGGAGAAAATGACGGTATGCCTATAATCGGAGGATAAAATGGTCTTTTCAAGCCTGACGTTTCTGTTTGTGTTTCTGCCTGCGGTGCTGCTTGTGTATTTCGCAGTACCGCAACAGGGCAAAAACGCAGTGCTGTTCGTGTTCAGCCTTTTGTTTTACGCATGGGGCGAACCGATATATGTTCTGCTGATGATATTCTCCACGATACTTGATTACACCTGCGGCAGGCTTGTTGAGAAATTCCGAGGAACGCCTAAGCAGAAAATCGGACTGCTGATTTCGGTGATAGTAAATATTGGTCTGCTGTGCTTTTTCAAGTATTCGGATTTCCTTATCGGTACAGTGAACGGCATTTTCGGGTGGAGTATCCCGACATTGAATCTGCCGCTACCTATCGGTATTTCATTCTACACATTCCAGACGATGAGCTACACCATAGACGTATACCGCGGAGAAGCAAAAGTCCAGCGGAACATTATATCCTTCGGTGCGTATGTTTCGCTGTTCCCGCAGCTTATCGCAGGGCCTATTGTGAGGTATCGGGATATTGCGGAGCAGCTCGACAGCCGCACCCACTCATTCGACAATTTCGGAGAGGGCGTCAAGCGTTTCGTCACGGGACTTGGCAAAAAGGTTCTTCTCGCGAACAATATAGGGCTG
>JBJESA010000274.1:0-1709 GCA_051882535.1 Oscillospiraceae bacterium | reverse complement strand
GGCGATATTCATCGACTTTCCTGTGAGTGCAGAGTAAGCACAGATATGCTCCTTGCTTAACGGGACGGGTTGGAAATTGGGTGCTTCGCCATCTCCACCGAGGTCAACGCCTTTTGAGCGGGTTTTGTAAATTCGGAATTTCAGCGAGTTGTTCTCAAGAATATACAGCGTCCCCGCGTCGCTCTCCGTTATAGACATTGCGGTGTCAACAATCAAATCAAGCAGCTTGTCGGGATTGCGTTCTGCAGATAGTGCAATTCCGATATCAAGGATTTTCCCCAGAATATCCGCACTTTTCTCAGGTGACATCTGTCTGGGGTTTTCACACGGCGATAATTTTGCGAGATAATCAAGCGATTGCTTAGCCTTGTCCGTACCGTTTACTTCAATCAGCACCGAAGCGTCTATCTTATGTTTTGCCATAAAATATTTGAACTCGGAATAATCAATTTTTCCCTCGCCGACAGCAAGGTGCAAATCTCTCTTCAAATCGTTGTCGTTGATGTGAATATGCCTTAAGTACGGTGCAAAGGACTTCACCCATTCCTCAATAGGCGTCTTGGTGAGAAAGGCATGGGCGTAGTCAAGGCACAATCCGAAATTCTTTACATCGGAAAGTTCGCGTGCAAGTTTAGCAATGATGTATGGTTCTTTTTCAAAGGTGTTTTCGATATAGATTTCGGTTTCGGGGAATTCGCCGGCAAGTGTTCTCAAAAATTCCTTTGCACTGGCAAGCCATTTTTCAGCAAAAGCTCCCAAACTTTGTCCGCTGACAATACCCGTATGGAAGACAACGCCCTTTACGCCTAGCCGCTTTGCAATCTCCATCGACTGACGGAACAGCGAGCGGCTTCTCTCGCGGAGAACAGGGTCGTCCGAGGTGATGTCAAGTCCCATAAACGCACCGTGCAGCGTATCTCCCGAGCGGTCACGCTCAATCGAGGAGTAGAAAGCAATCAGCCGCTCTATCTCCTCCTCGCTGCAGTACACAGCGGGGGAGAAGAAATCGTTGTATTCGAGGTTTACGCCATACTCGCGGATTATTTCTTCCGTTTTAGAGAAATCCGCCGCCTGCGGGATAATTGAATATCTCATTTTATTCTCCTGATTAATTCCAAATCGTTACGTCAGGCATTTGCTGCTTGACCTTAGCTATAGCGTCTTCACTTATGCCATAGGCATTGATACTCTCGAGCTTGGACAATCCATAGATGGGTGACAAATCTGTAATATCGGTCATACTGATTGAGATATAAACCAGATTATCAAGCTTTTTGAGCGGTGATATATCCGAAATTTTGTTATTGCCCATTGTGAGGTGAGTTATCTTGTCCAATCCTTCGAGCGGAGATATATCAGAAATGTCAGTATTACTGAATGAGAGGTTGCTTATTCTTTTCAGTCCCTTAATTGGTGACAAGTCAGAAACAAGATTGTCGTCAATTAATAGTGAAGTTAAAGAGGTTAATCCACTTACCGCTTTTATTTCCAAAAGCTCATTGCTGTTCAGTGACAGGCAATTTAAGTTTGTCATTCCGGCAAGCGGGGATATATCGGAGATACGATTGCTGTCCAAATAAAGTGTGACAAGCTTGGTGCTGTTTTTGAGCGGTGAAATATCGGAAATCTTATTGAAGTTGAGGTTAAGGTTAGTCAGATTTTTTAATTTTCCAATCGGGGTTATGTCTGTGACATTGCCGAAATGGATA
>JBJESA010000273.1:0-27489 GCA_051882535.1 Oscillospiraceae bacterium | reverse complement strand
GAACATTTCTGTAAGGACCTTATAATAAAACGGATCCATAGAAGTCAATGTGAAATGTGAGTCGCTGTGTGCTTCTACTAAGCGTTCCAAACAAGGCGAAAATTTTTCCGCTTCTGGAATAAGAACTTCCTGAAAGCCATCAATAAAATTCTTTTCCATTTCATCAACCAGTGCTTCTGGAACCCTGAACTTGGCTCGTCTATCTCCATATTCAATGATGTCGGCCCAAGTAACAGCCTCAAATCCTCTAAGCGCTCTATAAACATCAAAGAATTTCTTTTCGTCAGGGAATGGGTCGATTACTCCAAAATCAGCTGCAACCTGTTCCATAACATGATATAAATCATCATCACTAAGCTTGTTGACGGATTGCTCTTGTATATCTATTACTTTTTTCAGCACCGCTAATGTGCTTTCGTATTCAGTCGGTGTGTTAGTTCCTCTTATCGCGTTAAAAAAAGAATACAATCTTGATACTCCATCTTTGCTCATATTCGACACTTCCTTTAAAAAATCATCTCTCATAAATACAGTATATCACATATCTTGAAATTTGTCAATACCTTTTGGTATTATAATACCAAAATATTATTTGAATCCCTACCGAGGAGTGTTAGATTATCAACCTTATATACTAAAAAGGTGTTGCAATTTTATAAAACATCTTGTAAAAACGCGCCAAAAGTTATATAATGTATAGTAAGGCATAAACTCAAAACCCAAAGCACTAGGAATGATTGTATACAGGTTTTCAAATAGTCATGCGATTAAGAATCGCAGTGGGTTTGTTTCCTGACATTCATTGGCAATGCAAAGATGAAATTTGCTTTACATTAAGAGGAAAGGATAAGACGAATATGAGTAGTGGTTTTCAGAATCCGATTACAATAAAGGATGCTATTGATAAAATACATAATCGACAGTATCTTCTTCCGGCTATTCAAAGAAAATTTACTTGGAGCAGTAATCAAATTGAGATGCTCTTTGATAGTATTCTTAGAGGGTATCCGATTAACTCTTTTATGATGTGGAAAATTTCAGATAATGAGATCAAGAGCGGATATAAATTCTATGAATTTCTTACGGAATTCCGAGAATTCTTTGCAGAAAATAATAAGGATATTGATACAAAGGGAGTGCCGGATTTCGAGGCTGTTATTGATGGACAACAGAGGTTGACGAGTTTGTATATTGGTCTTCGTGGCTCTTATGCATATAAAATGCCGAGAAAATGGTGGAAAAATACTGAAGAATGTCTTCCTACAAGAAAATTATATCTGAACTTAGGCGCTCCTGTTAAACAGCAATATGATAATCAGAAAGCCTATGATTTTCGTTTTTTAAGCAAAGATGATTTGGATAAATTTGAAAAAGAACAAGACGGTTCTATCTGGTTTGAGGTAAGACAAATTCTCGACCTAGATAGTATAACTAAAGTTATGAGATACCTTTTGGATAATGATTTGGCAGAAAATGACTATGCAAATGGTACTTTGTCTTCGCTATATAGTGCTGTTCACGAAAAGCACCTTATCAATTATTACCTTCAGGAGGAACAAGAGCCAGATAAGGTGTTAGACATTTTCATCAGAACAAATAGTGGTGGAACGCCACTTTCATTTTCTGACCTCCTTATGTCCATCGCGTCTGCTAACTGGAAAAATCTTGATGCAAGGAAAGAAATTGATAGTGTTGTTACAGAAATATATGGTATTGGAAGACCGGGCTTTTTAATCGACAAAGACTTTGTTTTAAAGACTTGTTTAGTCTTGTTCGTAGATAATATTAAGTTCCAATTGAAGAATTTCACTTTTGATAATGTCCAGTTGTTTGAAACCAACTGGGATAAAATAAAAAAGAGCATTGTTGCAGCATTTACATTGTTTGAAAAATTGGGCTTTAATAACAGTACGTTCAGAGCAAAAAATGCAGCCATACCTGTGATCTATTACATTTATTATAATGACCTTTCAGATTCAATTGTAAAGGCAACATATGATAAAGATGATAGAAAAACAATCACAAAGTGGCTTACCCTGACTTTCATTAAATCAATTTTTGGTGGTCAAACTGATAGCGTTCTTGTATCAATGAGAAAGGTGCTTAAGGATACAATTGGTAAGGAATTCCCAGCGAAAGAATTGATGGATGCTTTTAAGAACGACCCTGCAAGAAATTATAGCTTTGATGATGAATTCTTAGATGGGTTGTTGGAGGCACAAAAGGATAGTAGTGATGCGTTTTATATATTACATCTGTTGTATCCTGATTTGGACTATTATAACCAGGATTTCCATCAAGATCACCTCCACCCGGCAACAGTCTTTTCTTCAACAGATAAACTCGAATCATCTATTCCGGAGAAAGATAGAGAATTTGCAGCTGACACCAAAAACTGGAATAGCATCGCAAATTTGCAGTTATTGAATGGTGCAATGAACGTATCAAAGAACGATACACCTTTAGCAGAATGGGTCGCAAAGGAGAATATAGACAAGAAGTCATTATATGTCAGCGAAACAACAAGTTTGGATATTAGGGATTTTAGGGCATTTATCACAGAAAGAAGATCCATTCTTAAGGCCTATCTAAAAAATATAGTTAGTTCTTAATAAATGCGTTTTTGCAAATACAAAGGCAGGCAAGAATTTCGCTGTTGTACCGATTACATCAACGCTTTTGGTTATTTCGTTGTATAATGCGCTTATGTGTAATATCAATTATATTGTCCCATTTAGACATATTACCCTATACGCAACCACCAAAACCCTGTCCCAGCAAGCGCTTCATCAAACTGCAAACCCACCGCAGACATCGTTTGAAACGGCTCGTGCCATGTGGAGTGTATAGTGTGTATACAAAGGAAGGAATAGAACGAAGGCTGAGAATTACACAAATAAATGTGCCTTATCGGTTCATAAAATATAAACCTTATGGCAATAAGTCATACTTCACGGAAAACGCATTTGATGGTTTTGTTGAAGCATATATCAACTTAGCTGAAGCACCAATTGTAATCAGCGGTAAATTACTATAACATAATCTATTTATTGAGACTGAGTAAATTCAGTCTCTTTTTTTATACAAATGAAGTGCTATTTAATTATAACAAAATAGAAAGAGGTGATGATAGTGAGCATTTCAAGCATTTGGATTTATCCACTCCCGCATAGAAAATGAAGTGCTATTTAATTATAACATAATAGAAAGGGGTGATGTTAATACAAGTCACTTATAAGGAAAATACGAAAATACAATCCATTAGTTAAAACCGATTATTATTTTGAAAAGGAGAATTTATTATGAAGAAATTAAATCTATTTCAGAAGTTTGATTTTGCCGGTTGGCAAAACGGAAAAGAATTTATGGTTCAGAACGTAAAGTTCAATGAAAAGAGAGCTTGTGTCAGCCTTGATGTAATTATCACGGAAGACAAAACCGATTACGGCGACCCTACAATAAGCAATATTTTTGAGAAATTCAAAGTGCATTGCGTAAAAGATGTTAATGAAGCTGATGTGGATAAGTATCATATTAGAGATAAGATACAGTTTAAGAATATCGGCAAATGCTCGGTGTGGGGCGATTATGCGAGTCAGCTTAGTGTTGAAGCAGTAGTTGAGGTTGTGAAGTAAAATGATTTACACCAGCAAAAGAAAATACTATCGTAATTTCTTATTTGCTATGATGGTAATAGGTGCACTAATTATTATTGGTGCACTTGTTGCCAATAAATTGATTTACCATTTTGAAATAGTGAATAAGATTTGCATTTACGCTTTAATTATTGAAATTGCGATAATAGTTATATCGTTTGTTGTTACTTTATTGAAAAACAAGGGCATAAAGCAGTACATTAGCAAAATTATTTTATTGGAATCAATAGAACGCAATCTTATTTCTATTGGTGCTTATACAAAAATTGATGATAGAAATTATGTTGAACTTCCTAAAATCAAGATACAAAAAGGCAAAGCTACAATAAATCTGAGCAACCTGAAAATTCGTACTATTATAGAACGCTACTTGGATTCGTTCAGTACTGCATTGCCTGAACGTTATATTGTCGAGGATTACTATATAACACAGACAAATTCGGAAGTTGTTATTCTGTTTGAGGACATAAAAAATTATAAATATGAGGAATATTCAATTCAGGAGTATAAAGCATTGGTTGAGTCTATGAACACTTTAGATTTGTATTTTGACAAAAAGCATATAGTTAGTGTGAATGATTATCCGCATTTTCTTATAAGTGGTTCCAGTGGTTCGGGTAAATCATATTTTGCAAATGAACTTGTAATTCAAGCGATTATAAAAAAGTGGCAAGTCGTGATATGTGATTTAAAGCGTTCCTATGGACTTTATAGGGACTTTACCGATTATGTTTATGAATTAGATGATATACTTGAAAAGTTGCATTTCGTTGAGTCTGAGATGTCACAGAGAATGGAGAAATTACAGCCCGAACTTGATAAAAATCCCAGAGCATTAGCTGTTGATATAGGTTATAAACCAATGCTTGTTGTAATTGAGGAATATATTTCATTACAGGCTTCACTTGACAAAAAGCAAAAAGAAGAATTAGAGCGAGTAGTAAAAAATCTTAGTGTGCTTGCAAGACAAAGCAATATTCACTTGTTGATTGTAATGCAATCGGCGGGTACAGAGAATATTCAGTCAACTACACGAAGCAATCTGACTAAAGTGTTGTTGGGTAACGCTCAATCAAATATTTTGACTGCAACATTCGGAAATGGTGTTGATGTTCCTAATTCTCACACAAAAATGAATAAAGGTGAAGGCTTGATACAGCTTGACAGAATAACAATATTGCGAGTGCCAAAGATAAACGATATTGAGAACTTCAAAAATGTAATTAGCTGAGCCGCCGCAGGCATGGCTCAGCTAATTTTTAAAAAATGTGTATATTTGTACATCACCCAATAAATGCTTTTATTTATAACGTGTATTTGGCTTTATAATCATTCCTAAAGCCAAATTTGGAATGTATACTGTATATCAAAAAAATAAAAAAGATGAACAAAAATCAAAAAGTTGTTTACATACTAAAAAATTTGTGATATAATATAAAAAAACAACGAGGTACTGACTATGAAAAATATTATTAAGGCGATTTTAATTACCGCGATTGCAGCGATGGTTCTTACAGGTTGCACAATGAATACCATTAGAGAGAACGTAAATTCTTTTATAGAAGAGAATTCGACTTCTGTAACAAATGAAGAGCCTGTAAATTCTTATGAGGAGAATAATTCTAATAATGAAGAGGCTAATTCTAATAATGAAGAGAATTCTTCTATAAATGAATCAAAGCCTGAAAATAATTCTTCTGAAATTAAAGAGAACGCAAGTTCTACTATAATTGAAGAAAAGCCTGTAAGTTCTTCTACAAATAAGGCTGAAAGTTCTTCTACTACAAAGAAAGAAGAAAAGCCCGTAAGTTCTTCAACAAGTTCTTCTTCTACAAATAAGCCTGTAAGTTCTTCTTCAAATAAGCCCGTAGAAAATCCTGTAAGTTCTTCTTCTACAAATAAGCCTACAAGTTCTTCTACTACTAAAATTGAAGAAAAGCCTATTTCAAGTTCTTCCTCTTCTACAATTGTTGAAAAACCCGTAGAAATCCCTACTCATAATTGCAATATTGACGGTCATATCTGGAATAATTCCTACACCGAATCTTCTACTGAAAATGTAGATATCGTTGAAACCCATATTGTAAGTAATTGTGGTTATGACTTTGATTTAGCATATCGCTACTTTGGAGTATATGATATAGAACCTTCAGATTATCTTGGTGCTTCTTTCGGTGAAGGTTCTTCTAAAGTAAAAACTACAGGCATCAAGACAATCACCAGATTTATCCACGAGTGTTCCGAATGTGGTTATAAAGAAGTATATAATACTGAAGAAACCATTACACCTGGTGACACCTGGGAATTCGCTATTAAGCCTCGTTCTAAATATTTCCCTGTTATTTGGTACGACATCAACAATATTCCTAATGAAGTTTATGAAGAGATGGATGCCTACAACGAGTATTTAAGAGCAAACGGTTATATTTAATTTTTAATAATTTTTCTTGAGCCGTGAGGAAACTTTCGGCTCTCTTTTATTGTTAATTTTTAACCTCCGTAATATTTATTTTGTAATTATATTATAACACAAAAAATAGCGTTTGTAATATTGTTTTACACGTTTTTGAAAAAAATTTTAAAATATTTTTTAACACACTTTTTATATAATGATGGAACGCCGTATATGGTGAAAGCCGTATGTACGGTGTAGGTTGATGGGCATATTTATATATGTTACTGATACATAAAACAAAGAATTTGAAGTGCAAGCTAGTCCTTTAGGCGAATTAAATATTGGTGAAATAAGTACTAGTATAGAACTTCCAACAAAGAATGGTAGTGATATACAAGGAGCTTTAGGTGGAAGTATTAAATTTACTGCTACTCTCACACCAACAACAAAAAGCGGTCTTTATGGCTATGGTTTTCTTAATATGAATAAAGCTACTGGTTATTCTGCTGAAGATGAGTGGCTAATAGATTTACTTAAAATTGCAGCAAATAAAGATGGTTTTGGAACTACTGACCAATTACTTATAGAGTGTATTGGTCGTTATGAAGAATCTGGCGGAGGTTTTGAAGAAGACTTTACTGATTCTTGGCATGCTTCTTATATTAAGGGAACAAATCCTGTAACTATATATGCCAAAGCAGACTGGGAAATATATCCGACAAGTGATAATAAAAACACTATTATTGATTATCAAGTATACACTTCAACGGATCCTAATGAAGATAATTGGAAGTGTGAATATACTGAAACAACTATAGAGACTCTTAAGTATTATCTTGAAGAAACAGCTGATGGTGGAGATGATTATCTTGAATTATTTGCTGTAGATAGTAGCGGTAATAAAATTGAACCACCTCTTGCTTCTCTTAATAATAACTGGTCTTATATAGCAGATATAATTAAAGCTCAAATTACAGATGAAATGTCACAGCCGCTTAGTGGTTGGAAATATGACGAGATATGTATAACAATAAATTCAGATGGTACTGTTAATACAATAGGCAGATATCAACTTGATGATTTGGAGTGGTATATTGGTGACGGACCTCTAACCATAAGAATATATGGAGACCATACTGATGCTTTTCAAGTATATTCCCGTCCATTTAGTGCTCAGCAACCAAATCTTATGACGCTTGAATTAACTAAAACTATAACAAGTGGATATAGCAGTTTGTTGTCAAATCCTTTATATGATTTATCTACTGTATATTTTGATGTATATACTGCTTCAACAGGTGGAATTAAATTAGGAACTATAACAATAAATGCAAGTTCTGGAACAGGTAGAGGAACACTTACTGATATTTCGGCAGATTATGCAGGACAAAATCTTTATATTGAAGAAAGATTTCCTACTGGTTCTAATGTAATCGGATATGAAGATAAAGGCAGAATCGCTGTAAGAATGAAAAATGCTGGTGAAACTACTTATTTTACAGTAGAGAATACTCCTATAAATGACCCTGTTTCTATTCAAATTGAAAAAGTAAGTGATATTGATAAAAACAATTGGATTGGAACACCTGACCTTGAAGGCATTGAATATACGTTAGAATACTACACATCTAAATCTGCTGCAAGTTCTGGTTCTGGTGCATTTAAGACTTGGACATTTGAAACAAATGAAGAAGGTAAAATTCATTGTACAGATAGTAGCTATCTTACAAGCGGAACATTATATAAAAATAGCAGTAATAGAGTATATTATCCAGTAGGTTGGTATAGATTTTATGAGTCAACAAGTGAGTCAGAACTTAATAGACGTGGATTAAAAAGAAATACCGACATTTTCTATATTGAAGTAAAAGATGATGGTTCTGGTGAAGGTGAAACTATTGTATATACTGATAAGTTTATTACAGAAGCTGGAAGCATTTATGACCCAGAAGGTAATACTATCTTTGTAAAGTCCGACAATTTATATGGTACGATTGAGCCTGAGTATTGGACTACATTTGATTTTTATAAGAGAGATATATTTTTAGGAGTAACTGGACCGACAGGTGATGCGACATTTGCAGGGACAAAATTTACCGTATATTGTGAGAGTGCAAGTGTATTTAATGGAACTACAAGATATAATGGGCATGATTATTCTATTGATAGGTATACAAATGCAGTATTAGTTGATGGTGAT
Source organism: Oscillospiraceae bacterium (assembly GCA_051882535.1). GTDB lineage: Bacteria > Bacillota > Clostridia > Oscillospirales > Ruminococcaceae > CAG-115. Next base: position 19,238 of record JBJESA010000273.1, on the reverse strand, counting down.
GAGTTAGTTATTTCAATAAATGCAAATACTGGATATGGAAAATGTAACTATCCATTACCAAAAGAAGATAATGTAGGCAGTCGTTTCTATATAGAAGAAACAAGTTCTCCTAATTATGGTTATAAAACAGATTATGGTATCAGATATTATGTTGATTGGAATGACGGTGATTCTACAATTGATTATAGTCGCTATACTATTACTGTAAATGATGAAAGCCGTACATATTCTTCAGGTAAAGCTTATAACACACCAAGAATGGGTCAAATCATAATTGAAAAATTTGATGATGATTCAAATGATGGTAAAGCACAAGGTGATTCAAGTTTACAAGGAATACAATTCGCTATCGTAAATAAATCTGCTAATCCTGTTCGTCACCCATATGAATCTTCTGACGCAGATTATAATGAAGTTGTAACTATCGTAACTACTGATTCAAATGGTATTGCAAAAGCAGACCTTTTTACGATTTTGTTAAAAACTATTGTAATAATGCACAAATTGAATCCTCTAAATTTTATATTGGACTATTAAAAAAATTGTTTATAAAATTTTTTTAATAGTGTATAATGTGGCTTGAAAGAGAATTCATCTTAGTAAAAAATATCAGCGACTAAGATGTTCACAAAAACTCTCTTTTATGTAAAAATGAAATCCACAATGAAAGGAGAAAATTATATGGGATTTTCTTAGCGTTCAAATTTTTGAAAAATTAAGGCGACAGTTATTTAAGAGAAAGGAGAGGATAAAACGAGTTTATAATTTTCACTTTAGCAAAGCAGAAGTACTTTACTGAATAATCACAAATACAATTTAGTTTTAAAAAAAGTATTACAATACTTTTATGAAAGGAATAATAATTATGTCAAAAAGTAAACAAATGCGAACAGCATTCATCAGAGTATCAGCAGAAAATCATATTACTGTGGATAATGAAAAACTTGGAGTTAAAGCGGGCGGTGTCGTTGAATATACCCTTGAGAATATCCTAAACACTATTGATAAATGGCTAAAAACCAAAAAATTTAAATACTACATAACTGAGCATAACAAAACGGAAAACAAGCATTGGCATATTGTACTGGATTTTCTTGACGAATCAAAATGCACATTCGATACCATCAAAAATAAATTCCCATATGGGAGTATTGATACTTGTCGAACAGGCGTAAAAAATTGTGTAAGATATTTAGTTCACGCAGACCAGCCAGAGAAAACTCAATATCCTTGGGACGCTATTATAACAAATGCTCCAAACAAACTTGAAGATTATAAAATACCTGGGAAAACAAGTGTTAATGCAGAAACACAAAAAATAATTAACAAGATAATTTCGGGCGAAATCAAGGAGTTTGAGATTGATAAAATCCCTTCTGACATCTACATCAAAAAGAAAAAAGATATTAAATACGCATTTGAGTATAGGCAACAGCTTTTAGTTACAGACCCAAATCGTAATATAGAGGTGTATGTTCTTCAAGGACCTCCCGGTGTTGGAAAATCTACATTTTGTAAAGTTTGGGCTGAGAAATATAATAAAAGCATATGCTTCTCGTCAGCTTCTAGGGACCCTTGGCAAGATTACGGCGGCCAATCGGTGTTTGTGTATGATGATTTCGATTGCGATGCTATAAATATTGAAGATTTTAAAAAGGCTCTTGACCCACATACTAATACAACAATGTCAAGACGATATAAAAACGTATTATTTACCGGAGATACAATTTTCATTTGCACTAACAAGCCTATAAATAAGTGGTTTATTCTTGATGAAGATAGTTCAAGAGAAGCTGTATTCAGAAGAATCAACTATGTAATAGACTTTGAAGAAGATAATAAAACAGAAGAATTAACTCTTGAAGAATCAGAAAAACCGAAAAAAGTTGAAGGAGTATCTCGATATACCGTTAATAATATTGTATTAACTGATAAATATAAGGATATTTACGGTAAATTTGATAGAGTTGTGAGCCGTTATAGAGAAGTAGAATTAGAGCCTATCAACAATGAGATTAAAGAGTTTGATTTGAGAAAGTATGTGGATATTCACGCAGACGAAAACAAAGAACGAGATTTTTTAAAGCAAATAGCAGAAATTTAAAATTCTTTTAGTTCAAGTATTGCATATTTGTCCCATATAGTGTATAATAGCATTAAGAGTTACACACTATATGGGCGAATATACTTGATGAAAGAGGTAATGAAAGATGAAAGAAAGAAAAGTTGAAATTATTGAGCCTGTACAACAGAGAAAAGAACAGAACAAAAAATATAACGTTGCTGCCTATGCAAGAGTCAGCACAGGTTCAGAGGAACAAAAGGACTCTTTTATCAATCAGAAGAAATATTATGAAGCAATAATCAAAAGCAATCCCGATTATAATTTTGTAGGAGTTTTTGCTGATGAAGCCATTAGCGGTACAACGGATAAAAGACCGAATTTTCAGAGAATGATTAGCTTGGCTGAACGCAACAAAATCGACATTATCTATACAAAAAGCATATCTCGTTTTTCAAGAAACGTTGCTGATTTATCCAGATATTGCGAACTGCTGAAAGACCACGGGGTTAATCTGATATTTGAGGAAGATAATATCGAATTATTAAATTCATCGGGTACATTGTTATTGACAATATTAGGTGCAATAGCACAAATGGAAGTCGAGAACACAAGCGACCATGTAAACTGGACATTGCAGAAAAAGATGGAAAATGGCGAGCTTGTAGGTCAGGCAAGTCCGTTGGGTTATGATGTTGTTGACGGAAATCTTGTAATAAATGAAGAAGAAGCCGAAACTGTAAGATATATTTTCAGAAGATACTTAGAGGGTGTTGGTGCTTCCAGAATAGCTAAAGAATTACAGGCAATGGGTGCAAAAACAAAGCGAAACAACGCAAAATGGTATGATTCTTCTGTAATGGGTATTATAAAAAATGAAAAATACACAGGTAAGCTATTGCAAGGCAAGACATACACTGTAAATCCAATCGGTCATAAGAGAAAAGACAATCATGGAGAAGCAAGAAGCTATATAGTTGAAAACAACCATGAAGCAATTATTTCACTTGAAGATTGGAATAAAGCACAGGAAATAACCACAAGCAGATGTGTTTCATACAAAGACGGAAGAAAAAGAGGTACAACGAAAAATTCAAAGCAGAGCATTTTTACCTCAAAAATGGTTTGTGCTTATTGCGGTAAAAACTTTGTGAGAAGAAAAGTACACGCAGGAACAAAGTATGAAAAAATTGTGTGGAAATGCTCATCGACTTGTAAAGATGGAAAAGAAAGCTGCCCTAATTCCAAAGCAATAGAGGAAGATTATGTAAAACAGGCTGTAGTTGGTACAATACAAGATATGATTGATAAATGCCAGAGCCTTTTCTATTTGTCAAAAGAGCAATTGACGTCTTTGTTGAAGCAGTCTGAAAAAAACAAAGACAAATTGCTTGAACAGATAAAGAAATGTGAGAGAAATCTTAAAGCAAAAATCAAAAAGAAAGATACCTTGCTTGACAACTACTTAGATGGTGAAATGACTAAAGAAGAATACGTTGAACGAAAGGAGAAAATTGACAATGAGATAGCTTCTATGCAAGAATTATTGAACGAATTAACTTCGGACATTAATTATCAAAATGAACAGGACAAGACTAGCAATCAGGCAATTAAGCTAATTTGCGAGGGCAAAGCAGATGGTTTCAATGAAGAATTGTTTAACTTGCTGGTTGTTGACATTGGTGTTGGCGGAAAACGTTCAGATGGTACAGATGACCCTACGGCATTACACGTTCACCTAAATCATTTGAATCTTAGTACCGACGCAAGAATTGTAGTTGAAAACGGCGGTGTCAGATACGCTCCATATGGCAATATGGAAGAAGATACGGATATAGAAAAACTCGAAAATCCGTTGTGTTCATCTCATAGCGACAACGCATGTTGAGTGCGTGGTTTCGATGTCAAGGAAAGAGGAGTAAAGCGGAATTTATGGCTTAACGGTGCGGTTTGAGCGTATTGGGGCGAATATGCTGATTTTCCGTTTTATAGGCGATTTTCGTTTACGGTAATATGTCCACGGCGGCAGCAGTTTTGCAGCGACACAGGAGTTTCGGGTAGAGTGAGCGGAAGTGCTGTGATAGTGGGCGGGATAGATGTAAGTGTTTTTCGAAGTTGGGTTTGGCTGCAAATCCGGCAACTCGTGGCTTCGGGCATTTTTGGACAGTGGAATAGGTGTTGTGGAGAGGAGTACAAAGATATGGAATTCAGAACAGAAAGATTGATTCTCCGTCCGTGGAAAGATACGGATGCAGAAAGTTTGTATGAGTATGCAAAAGACCCGGCTGTTGGACCTATCGCCGGTTGGCCGGTACACACTAGTGTAGAAAACAGCCTTGAAATTATCAGAAACGTATTATCAGCAGAGGAAACCTATGCTGTTTGCCTTAAAGAAGATTATCGTGCAATCGGCAGCATCGGATTAATTCCTCCGGCACAATCCCACACAAAAACCGGCGAAAATGAAATCGAGGTTGGCTATTGGATTGGTGTGCCTTTCTGGGGTAACGGTTATATTCCCGAAGCCGTGAGAGAAATGCAAAGACACGCTTTTGAAGATTTGGGATATACCGCAATGTGGTGCGGCTATTATGATGGAAATGAAAAATCAAAACGCTGTCAGGAAAAGTGCGGTTTTCGCTACCATCATACCGAAGAAAATAAACCCTGTCCGCTAATGGGAGATGAACGAACCGAGCACTTTACATATCTTACAAAGGAACAGTGGCTAACACGCGAGTAGATTTACACCATCTGCTTTCATCATTCAAAGGCAATGGTTTTTACTGTGTAGAGTCCGAAAACGCAAATAAGCCGCCCACATGGGGCGGCTTTTGTGTTTGTAAGTAGTAGCTCCTTCAGTTCTTCAACGACTGGAGCGGAGCGGGGATTCTGCCACCGCGTGAAATGAATTTCGACGAGGAGAACTTGCTTACGGGCATTACGGGGCCGCTTCCGAACAGACCGCCGAATTCCAGCGTTTCGCCTTCCTTCATGCCTATTGCGGGGATAACACGCACGGCGGTTGTCTTGGAGTTCACCATACCGATTGCCGCTTCGTCAGCAATAATCGCAGAAATCGTGTCCGCAGAAGTGTCGCCCGGAACAACAATCATATCCAGACCTACCGAGCAAACCGCGGTCATCGCTTCGAGTTTTTCGAGTGAGAGAGAACCTCTGTTTACCGCGTCAATCATACCTGCGTCTTCCGACACGGGAATAAACGCACCGGACAGTCCGCCGACATTGGACGAAGCCATTACGCCGCCCTTCTTAACCGCATCGTTAAGCATTGCAAGTGCTGCGGTTGTACCGTGGGCACCGCAGCTCTCCAAACCGATTTCTTCGAGAATATGAGCTACCGAGTCGCCGACAGCGGGTGTGGGTGCAAGCGACAAATCTACGATTCCGAACGGAACGCCCAGACGCTTGGAAGCCTCAGTGCCGACCAGTTGACCCATTCTCGTAATCTTGAATGCGGTCTTTTTGATGATATCCGCGATTTCACCGATGTTTGCATCGGGGTGCTTGGAAAGTGCGGCACGTACAACGCCCGGTCCCGAAACACCGACGTTGATTTCGCAGTCGTATTCACCCACGCCGTGGAATGCACCCGCCATAAAGGGGTTGTCCTCGGGTGCGTTGCAGAATACTACTATCTTTGCAGCACCGAAGCAGTGGTCGTTTACTGTTCTTTCGGAAGCCTCGCGTACAATCTTACCCATAAGTGCTACTGCGTCCATATTGATACCTGCTTTGGTGGAGCCGATATTGACGGACGAGCAGACATTTGTTGTTTCAGCAAGTGCTTCGGGAATGCTCTCGATAAGCTCCTTGTCGCCTGCCGAGAATCCCTTGTGTACCAACGCAGAATAACCGCCGATGTAGTTTACGCCCGTACCCTCTGCCACACGCTGGAGAGTCTTTGCGAGTGCAACCGGACTCTGTCCCTGTGCCGAAGCCGCAGCCGATACAATCGCAATCGGCGTAACCGAGATACGCTTGTTGATAATCGGGATACCGTACTGCTTTTCAATGTCTTCGCCTGTCTTGACAAGGTTCTGTGCCTTACGCATCATCTTCTCGTATACCTTGTCGCAGGTGCTGTTTATATCGCTGCCTATGCAGTCGAGCAGCGAAATTCCCATTGTAATGGTTCTGATGTCAAGATTTTCCTCTTGAATCATCTTTATCGTTTCCAGAATATCTCCTGTGTTAAGCATAAAACCCCCTGATTTGTGGTTGTCCGTTTGGGGCGGACAAACCGATTTTTAAAAGTATTGCCTTAAATCTTGTGCATCGAGTTGAAAATATCCTCGTGCATTACGTGAATTTGCAAGCCCATCTCAGAACCGGCGTTCTTGAGCTTGTCTGCGAAGTCGATATAGTCAATCGAGAGATTCTTGATGTCGATAAGCATGGTCATCGCAAACAAATCCTGCATGATGGTCTGGGTAACGTCCATAACGTTCGCCTTATACTCAGCACAGATTCCGCTCACCTTTGCAAGAATTCCAACTGTGTCCTTACCGATTACGGCAACTACTGCTCTCATAATTCCTCCGTTCCTGCGGTCAAATTGTCTAAAAATTTTAACCGCAACTGTTAAATTTTTATTGTTTCTTATCTATTATACTAAAAATTTTTAAAAAAGTAAATCTATTCCTAGACAAATTTGAAATTTTGTGATAAAATAATAAAAAAGGACTTCAATTATAAAAAATAATTGTCGAAGTTTAAGGGTACAGGCTCACAATAAAGTCTGTATTGACGCTTTCCTAAAATTTGGCATTCTATCAGGAGGATTTTTATGAACAAAGATATTAACACAACCAGACTGCTCGATCTGCTCAGACAGAACGCACGTCTTTCGAACGCGGAACTCGCCGTTATGCTCGGTGAGAGCGAAGCAGATGTCAAGGCACAGATAGCCGCCTTGGAACACGAGGGCATCATTATGGGCTACTCGGCGATTATCAACGAGGAGAAGGCGGACGAGAACGGCGTTACCGCAATTATCGAAATCAAAATCACCCCGATGAAGGATATGGGCTTTGACGACCTTGCCCACACCATTATGTCCTACGAGGAAGTGGACACCGTATTCCTGCTTTCGGGTGCGTATGACTTGTCGGTTACCATCACGGGTACAAGTCTGAGAAAGGTCGCCTTGTTTGTATCGGAGCGTCTGGCGGTACTGGACGGAGTGCTTTCCACCACCACTCACTTTGTCCTCAGACGCTACAAGGAGAAGAACCACGTATTCAATCTCGACAATTTCGATGACCGCGATATGGTTTCTCCGTAAAAATAGACTAAAACAAAGCCGATACTATCATAAAGAGGGAGAACTATCCAATGGATTACGATAAAATCGTCCCGAAGCGTATACAGGACATTCAGCCTTCGGGAATCAGAAAATTTTTTGATATTGCACAGCAAGTAGAGGGAGTAATTTCGCTTTCTGTAGGCGAGCCGGATTTCAAGACGCCTTGGGCGGCACGCAAAGAGGCAATCAATATTCTTGAAAAGGGCAAGACTGCATATACTGCAAACAGCGGTCTTATCGAACTGAGAAAGACTGTTTGCAGATACCTCAAGAATTTTATTCATACCGAGTACGACCCGCTCAAAGAGGTAATCATCACTGTGGGCGGTTCGGAGGCGATTGACCTTGCTGTTCGTGCGATGATTGAGGAGGGGGACGAGGTGCTTGTTCCCGAGCCTAGTTTCGTTTGTTATTCACCTATCGTTACAATGATGCACGGTACTCCCGTGCCGATTGTAACCACAATGGAGGATAAATTCCGTCTTACGGCAAAGGCGTTGAAAGAGAAAATCACCGACAAGACGAAGATGCTGTTTTTGCCGTACCCGAACAATCCGACCGGTGCGGTAATGCGTCGCGAGGACCTTGAGGCGATTGCCGAGGTGTTGCGTGATACGAACATCATCGTTGTATCTGACGAGATTTATGCGGAAATGACCTACAACGGTGAGAAGCACGTTTCTATCGCTGAAATTGACGGAATGCGTGAACGTACCATAATCGTAAGCGGATTCTCCAAGGCGTATGCAATGACCGGTTGGCGGCTCGGCTATGTGGTTGGCCCTCAGCCTATTATCAAGCAGATGCTGAAGCTTCACCAATACTGCATTATGTCAAGTCCCACAGTCAGCCAATATGCGGCTATTGCGGCTATGGAGAAGTGTTCGGCTGATGTGGAACATATGGTGGAAGAATACGATATGCGGCGGCGGCTGTTGGTGAACGGCTTCAACGAGATGGGGCTTACCTGTTTCGAGCCGGAGGGTGCGTTTTACGTGTTCCCGTGCATTAAGTCAACGGGGCTTTCCAGTGCGGAATTCTGCGAAAAGCTGGTTTACGAGAAGAAGGTTGCGGTTGTCCCCGGCTCTGCGTTTGGTGCAAGCGGCGAGGGCTATGTCCGCGTATCGTATGCATACTCCGTGGCACATCTTACAACGGCACTCGGCAGAATTCGTGAGTTTATCGACGAACTGAACAATAACAGGAGTTGAGACTTTGAACGAACTTAGTGATTTGAGAGAACTGTCTTTCGCTGCCAATGCTAAACTTAATCTCTATCTTGATATAACCGGAAAACGCCGTGATGGATACCACACGCTGGAAACGGTTATGCAGAGCATAGATTTGGCAGATATAATCACCGTGCGGCAGTCGGGGGAGGGGAGCGATATTGTTGTTATCTGCTCCAACCCGCTTATTCCGACGGACAGGCGGAATATCTGCTTCAAGGCGGCGGCGAACTACTTTTCCGCAATCGGCAAATCGGGCGGTGTGGAGATTCATATTGAAAAGCGGATTCCCCATGCGGCGGGATTGGGTGGCGGAAGTGCGGACGCGGCTGCCGTTCTCGAGGGGTTGAACGTTCTCAACGGCAATCTGCTTTCGAGGGAAACGCTTCTGAGAGTCGCCGCACGGACGGGGGCAGATGTCCCGTTTTGTATGACGGGCGGAACGAAGCTCTGCCGAGGAATAGGGGACGAAATGACGGACATCGAGCCGTTCCCCGAGCGGGTGTATCTGGTGGTGATGCCGGATTTCCTTTGCGACACCAAGGGGGCGTACCTCGCGTATGACGGAAACCCGCTTCCGAGGAGAAACGGGCTTGCGAAGTTCCTCAAATCGGGGGAGGATTTCCCCAAGAAGATGTACAACGTCTTTGAAATGTTGTACGAGAACGAGAAAATCGCCGACATTGTGACTCGCTTGAAAGAATGCGGGGCACAGGGAGCGGTGCTTTCGGGCAGCGGAGCGGCTGTGTTCGGCGTTTTTGCCAATGAGCAGGACGCACGGGACGCGGCGGGCAGGTTCCCGAAATATTTTACGGCAGTATGCAAAGCCGTCGATGCGGGCATAATACCCATAAATGCGGCTATTTGAATAAAAGGAGGTCGGATAGTATGGTAGTACTTCAAAACCATGTCGGAAAAATTACAATTTCGCCCGACTATTTTACGGAGCTTATCGGAAACACCGTAACCAAGTGCTTTGGCGTAGTTTCAATGAATGTATCGGGAGTGCGGGAAACGCTGGCGGCGGTGCTTTTGCCAAAGGACAAAAAGCCGTCCGCCTATGGAGTGAAAGTGCGTTTCGTGAAGGATAAGCTCCTTATCGACTTGCATATCTCTTTGATGTACGGAGTGAATATGAATGCGGTAGTACGCTCTATAATCAATAAGGTGGGCTACACCGTTGAACAGAGTACGGGAATTTCTGTGGAGAAGGTCAACGTGTATGTTGACTCCATTCGAACCTGACGCGGTTTCCCAAAATTACAAAGTGAGGAAAAGGAAAAATGAACATAACAGGAAAGCTCCTTCGTGATGCGATTATTTCGGGAGCAAACAATATTTCAAACCAGAAGCAGGCAGTAGACGAGCTGAATGTATTCCCTGTACCCGATGGCGATACCGGAACGAATATGTCGATGACCATCAAGAATGCGGCGGCAGAGCTTGCCAATCTCTCTGACGGTGCTAATGTTGCAAATGTGGCTAAAGCGGCGGCTTCGGCAATGCTGCGTGGCGCACGCGGAAACTCGGGCGTTATTCTGTCGCTGATTTTCAGAGGACTGTCGAAGGGACTTGCCGGCAAGGAAGAGGCAAGTGCTGCGGATTTGTCGGCGTCTTTCAAGCTCGGCGTAGACGCAGCTTACAAGTCGGTTATGAAGCCCACTGAGGGTACTATTCTCACCGTATCGCGTGAGGGTTATGAGAATACGGCTGCTCTTGACCTTGCAAATATGTCGGCTGCCGATTTTCTTGCGGCTTACATTAAAGAAGCGGAGATTTCGTTGGAAAAAACTCCCGAACTTCTCCCCGCACTGAAAAAAGCGGGAGTTGTGGACGCGGGCGGAAAGGGCTTTATCGTAATTCTTGAGGGTATGTATGCGGTACTTTCGGGCGGGGCGGCTATAACCTCGGCGGACGAGGCTAAGCCTTCGGCTCCCGCGGCGGTTGCGGCCTCGGAAGAGGAAATCAAGTTTGCGTACTGCACCGAGTTTATTGTTTCTAAGCGTGGAAGCAAGGACGCTTCGGCTCTCCGTGCGTACCTTGAAACCATTGGCGACTGCGTTGTCGTAGTTGACGATGACGATATTATTAAGGTTCACGTTCACTCCAACAATCCCGGCAAGGCGATTGAAGAAGCGTTGCTGTTCGGCGAACTCACCAAGGTGAAGATTGAGAATATGCGTGAGCAGCACAACAATGTAATCAAGGCGGATAAGGCGGCTCAGGTGAACAAGAAGGCTCCTGTGGAGCCTACCAAGGATACCGGATTTGTGGCGGTTGCTGCGGGTGCGGGAATCGAAGCGTTGTTCAAGGATTTGGGCGTTGATATTACCGTCCGCGGCGGTCAGACGATGAATCCATCGACAGAGGACATTCTTGAGGCTATCGAGCAGACCCCCGCTCATAACGTGTTCGTTCTCCCGAATAACAAGAATATCATCATGGCAGCGGAGCAGGCGGTGAAACTTGCAGACAGAAACGTCTGCGTTCTTCAGACTCGCACAATCCCGCAGGGAATCACCGCGATGATGAACTACAACCCCGACGCCGACTTCAAGGCAAACGGTGCGGCAATGACAGAATCACTCGACAACGTATCCAGTGGTCAGATTACCTTTGCGGTACGCGACAGCGACTACGATGGTCACAAAATTAAGCAGGGCGATATTCTTGCGATGGATAACGGCAAGGTGGCTTTCACGGAGAAGAATCTCACGAAGGCACTTGTGAAGCTGACAAAGCGTCTTATCACCTCGTCATCAAGCTACATCACTGTGATTTACGGCTCTGATGTGCCCGATGAGGACGCAAACGAAGCATACGAGAATCTGCGTTCTAAAATTAACGACGATATTGATATTGTGTTGGTAAATGGCGGTCAGCCCGTGTATTACTACATAATCTCGGTTGAATAAGAAAGATAAGCGGTGACAGATGGAATTAGTTCGCTTAAACGGCGTTGGCGAGAAAAAGGCGGCACTGTATAAGAAACTTGGTGTACAGACAGTTGAGCAGCTTACGGAGTTCTATCCGCGGGACTATGTGGATTTTACGCAGACGACGCCAATTCGTGAGGCGGTGTCAGGAGATACCTGCGTTATTCGTGCGACAGTACAGTCGAAAACCTACCCCACGAATTTCGCTTCACGGGTACAGGTGTATAAGGCGTTGCTGTCGGACGGAATAGGCGAGATTACGGCGGTGTTCTTCAATGCAAAGTATACCTTCGATACGCTTGCCGTGGGCAGGGAGTACCTTTTCTACGGCAGAATCAGCTTTGATTACGGCGTTCTCCAGATAATGTCGCCGCAGTTTATTTCCCCGAATGCGGGGGGACTGCTCCCGAAATACCGGCTGACTGCGGGGCTTACCAACAACATGGTGAGCGTCAATGTCAAGGCGGCGTTGGAGCTTGTAAGACGCACGGAGAATCTTCCGGCGGATATTCTTGAGCGATTTTCGCTGATGGGTGCGGACGAGGCTGTGAGGAAAATCCATTTTCCTGCTTCTCGTGAAGAATATGAGGAAGCAAGGCGGCGGTTGATTTTCGAGGAACTGCTTACCTTAAAACTCGGACTTTCCGCACTGAAAACCCGTGGACGAAAGCTGTCGGGTGCGGTGATGATGGACGTGGATATGGACGCGTTTTACCGTTCGCTGCCGTTTGAGCCTACCAATGCACAGATTAACGCTGTGAATGACTGCATTTCGGATATGAAGCGGCTTTACCCGATGAACAGGCTTGTTCAGGGCGATGTCGGCTCGGGTAAAACTCTGGTTGCGGCTGCTGCTGCTTATTTTGCGTATGCAAATGGCTTTCAATCGCTTGTTATGGCACCGACTGAGGTGCTGGCACAGCAGCATTACGACACGTTTAAGGGATTTTTAGAGCCGATGGGCGTTAATGTGGGACTGCTGTCGGGCAGTATGAGTGCTGCGGAGAAGAAGTCGGTTCGTGCGGGTGCGGAAAAGGGCGAGATAAACGTGCTTGTCGGCACGCACGCTCTTATCCAGAAGTCGGTGAATGTCGCGAAGCTGGGGCTTATCGTTGTGGACGAGCAGCACCGATTCGGCGTGGCACAGCGTTCCTCTCTTGCGGAAAAGGGCGTAAATCCGCATATCGTGGCGATGAGTGCGACTCCCATTCCGAGAACGCTGGCTCTTATCGTATATGGGGACTTGGACGTTTCAATTCTCAATGAGATGCCGAAAGGACGTCTTCCGGTTGATACCTATTCGGTGGATAGTTCTTTTCGTCCGAGATTGTATGCATTCATCAAAAAGCATATTGCGGCGGGGCGGCAGGCGTTTATTGTTTGCCCGCGTGTGGAGAGCAGCGAGGACGATTCTTCCGACAAGAAGAGTGCAATCGAGTATTACAACTATCTCACAGCGGGGGAATTCAGAGGGATTCCGACAGGGTTGCTCTACGGAAAGATGAAACCCGCCGAGAAGGACGCGGTGATGAATGATTTCCGCGACAACAAGCTGAAGCTGCTGATTTCGACAACGGTAATCGAGGTTGGTGTGGACGTTCCCAATGCGGTGGTTATGCTGATTGAGAATGCGGAGCAATTCGGATTGTCGCAGCTTCACCAACTGCGTGGACGAGTGGGACGCGGTAAGGAACAGAGTTACTGCGTACTGATGACGGACAATAAGTCGGAGTACACGCAGCAGCGAATGAAAGCAATGTGCGAAACCACGGACGGCTACAAAATTGCAGATACAGATTTGAAGCTGCGGGGACCGGGAAACTTTTTCGGACGGGAGCAGTCGGGTGCGTTGCCGATGAAAGTCGCGGATTTTGCGGAGAATGCGGAAATTCTCCCCGAAATTGAAACGCTTGCCGATGAAATCCTGCAAACAGACCCGAAACTTGAGAAACCGGAGAACAGCGGTTTGAAACAGAACGTCGAGCGGCTTCTCGGAAATATCGGAAGTTATGGATATAACTGACAGAATAGGAACAGAAAAATGAGTATAGAGCTAAAAAAAGAACGCTGGCGTTATCCGCGTTTTTTCACGGAGAACATTTCGGAGGACGTTGCCGTGCTGGAGGGTGAGGACGCCAAGCACGCAGCAACAGTGCTGCGTATGAGAGCGGGGGACTATGCGGTTCTTTGTGATGGGCATAAGACCGACTATCTTGCAGAGGTGACGGAAAGCACGCCAGGGTGCTGCACTTTCAGAATTTTGGAAAGTACCCCCAACGAAGCGGAGCCGAGTATTCATCTTCGGTTGTTTCAGGCAATGCCCAAGAGCGACAAGATGGAATTTATCGTGCAGAAAGCAGTAGAATGCGGTGCGGCGGAGATAATCCCGTTCTTCTCGGAGCGGTGCGTTTCACGACCCGACAAGAAGCAGATGGAGAAGAAACTTGTCCGTTATCAGAAAATCGCTCTTGAAGCCGCAAAGCAATGCGGACGAGGCATTATCCCCACAGTGGGACAAGCGGTGGAATTTTCCGCATTGAAAACGCTTATTTCCGCGGAAAACACGGGAATACTGTTCTATGAGTGTTCTACTGTACCGCTTCGTGAGGCGGTGACTGAATTTCGGGAGAATGTGGATATCGTAATCGGAAGCGAGGGTGGCTTTGAGCCTTGTGAAGCCGAGGAACTGCAGAAGCTGGGCTTAGCCTCGGTATCGCTGGGTAAGCGAATTCTGCGGTGTGAAACAGCACCTGTTGCCGCAATTTCGATTTTGATGAATTTGACAGGAAATATGTGAGCGTTTTGTTAAAAATCACCAAATTTTGCTGCGGGTATTGCATTTTCTTTGAAAAAGGTGTATAATATTAGAAATTAGTTGTATGCCGAGTGCTTGCTAAAGCTCGGTTATTTAAAGGAGGACGCGTTCTATGAAGGCTTTTGGAATTTTTCTTATCGGAGCATTGGCTGTTGCAGGCGGTATCGCAGCTGCAACTTATGTAACCAAGAAGAAACTCGAGAAGGAGAACGAGGATAATTACTACGACGATTGGGACAGCGACGATATCGATGACGATTGGGACTATGATTTCGACGAGGACGTTGATGTTGAAGACGAGCCTTCGCTTGCTCAGGCTGTAGCAGACGCAGTTCCCGAGGCAGCGAATCTCGGTGCGGTAGCACCCGAGGTTGAGGAGATTCCTCCCGTGGGCAGCAGCTCCCCGTTTGATAATTCCGACCTCTTTTCTACGGACAGCACTGAGGACTAATTTAATTACCAGAATCCCCGCACGGTTGTGCGGGGATTTCAGGCTGGCGATAAAGCCCCATCTGCGTCGTCAGCGGCACCACGGCAGGCAAAGAGCCTAGCCGTGGCACCGCTTCCTAGCATCTGGAGCTTTCTCGCCAGCCTGTCAGTATACTAACAAGCCGAATCCCCGCATGGTTGTGCGGGGATTTTAGTATATGGGAGGTGTATGGGTAAAAAATCTTGTATTCTCTCATAAACCCCCTTGAAAAATAATTTGATATGTGTTATAATGTAGATGTGCGATTAGTGCAAAACATAGGAAATGGGGTGTTTTTTTGAAGCATATCGTCACCATTAATAAGGCGAACCTGAAGGCTACCGCTGAAAAGGGCGGCTGCGGCAAGTGCCAGTCTTCCTGCCAGTCGGCTTGCAAGACTTCCTGCACCGTAGCAAATCAGAAGTGTGCGTCTAAGAGCTAATAACTCAGAAGCAAGGAGTCAAAGGCTTCTTGCTTCAACTATTTCAGAGATTTCCCGCTGCATAATGCCGGAACAATAATAAAAATCAGAAAAAAGGAAGAACAACATGATTCATAAATTTGAGCAATTGGGTTACAAAATCGCACTGGACAGTGACAGCAACGGTGTTCACCTGCTGGACGACTGTGCGTATGATATGCTTGATTATATCTCCGCTCCGATGACGGAGGAGATGCCGGCAGAACTTCTCCAAAAGCTCCCTGCCTATTCCGAGGAGAATATCCGCGAAACGTATTCCGAGCTGTATTCGCTGTATACCGAAGGCTCGCTGTTTGCTAAGGACGAGTACGAGAAGTATTCCGGAACGATGGTAAAAAGTCCCGTCAAGTCCATGTGCCTTAATGTGGCACACGACTGCAATCTCCGCTGCGAATACTGCTTTGCACAAACAGGCGACTTCGGTGGCGAACGCTGCATAATGTCGCCCGAAACCGGCAGGAAGGCTATCGACTTTTTGATTGAGAAATCCGGAAACCGCGAGAATATCGAGCTGGACTTTTTCGGCGGTGAGCCGCTGATGGCATGGGATACCGTAGTTGCTACCGTGGACTATGCTCGGTCTATCGAAAAACAGCATGGCAAGAACTTTCGTTTTACTATCACCACGAATGGCGTTCTTCTTGATGATGAGAAGATTGACTACATAAACCGCGAAATGGTCAATGTCGTTCTGTCGCTGGACGGCAGACGCGAGGTCACCGACCGTATCCGCAAGACTCTCAACGGAAAGAGCGTATATGATGTAATCGTACCCAAGTTCCAGAAGCTGGTAAAGGCACGTGAGCCGCTTGGCAAAGATTACTATGTTCGTGCGACTTACACGAAGTACAATCTTGACTTCACCGAGGACGTTCTCCACATGAGGGAACTGGGCTTTGAACAGCTTTCTGCGGAGCCTGTTGTCACCGACCTGAAGATGCCGTATGCAATAACCGAGTCCGATTTGCCGCGTATTTACAGCGAATACGACAAACTTTGCGAGGTTATGGCTGACCGCAACAGAGGAAACGGCGATTGGTTCAATTTCTTCCACTTTATGGTGGATTTGGACGAAGGTCCTTGTGCAATCAAGCGTCTACGCGGCTGTGGCTGCGGAAACGACTATGTGGCGGTTGACCCTCACGGAAATATCTTCCCGTGTCACCAGTTTGTCGGAATAGAGCGTTGGAAAATGGGAAACCTATACGAGGGAACATTCGACGACGAAATCAAAAACTACTTCGCAGGAACACACCTTTATTCCAAGGAAGGCTGCCGTGACTGCTGGGCGAAGTTCTACTGCTCGGGCGGCTGCAATGCGAACAGCTTTATCTACGAGGGCGACTGCCGCACTCCTCACAAGCTTTCATGTGAGCTTCAGAGAAAGCGTCTGGAATGTGCCTTGGCTCTTGCCGTAGACAAGGCGGTAAATAATCTTTAAACACTCTTAACGCGTGTTTTCTCGCAGGCTTATCACGCGGGAAGACACGCGTTTTCCAAATTTCCTAAACTATTTTTAATTTGATATTCAAATTTATTTCACAAGCCTTACACATAATGAGGTTATACTGTAATCACAGCAAACAAAGGAGGCTTAATTATGAACGAGTTTAATCAATTCAATAATAACGAGATTGAGGTTGAGGCTATGGAGTCTGTGGATATGGCAAGTGCCGAGAAATCCCGCAAGCCGAAGAAACCGAAAAAGGATCACACCACCGCCAAGGTGACAGCGTTGCTTCTTGCAGTCATTATAGCAGGTGGAGGAGCGGGATTCGGAGGTTCGTATTTCGCGGGCAAGCTCAATTCATCTCAGGCGGTAATCGCGGGGGAGAATGGTAATTCTTCCGCGGGGGATAACAATGGCGAAAACTCGGACGATAAACACGAGAACGGTCAGTCCAACCAAGGCACAACTGCTCCCACTCTCAATGAATTACAGAAGGACGCAGCTGCACTCCAGCACACAGTCAACGAGAATGTCGAGCTTAACTCTGACGGCACATACAAATATACCCGTGACCTTGTAAAGGCTGTTCAGGACAGCATTGTGTACATTGAGGTCTTCCAGAATTACAGAGGAAAATCCCAGCTGGCTGGTTCTGCAAGCGGAATTATCATCTCCTCTGATGGATACATTGTCACCAACAACCACGTTGTTGAGGGTGAGGATAGCTACACGGTCAAGGTGAACAACACTGCTGACGGCATTGCGGAGTCTAAGACTTATGACGCAAAGCTAATCGGCACGGACAGCGACACCGACCTTGCGGTAATCAAGATTGAGGCAGAAAATCTTCCCGTAGCAAAGCTTGGAGATTCTGATAAGCTGTGTCTCGGTGATGATGTGGTAGCTATCGGCAACCCGCTTGGTCTGGAGAGTTCCGTTTCAAAGGGTATCGTATCCGGTCTTAATCGTCAGATTTCCGACAGCAGACGCGGTCTTTCTTCGATTCAGACAGACGCTCCCATTAACAGCGGCAACTCGGGCGGTGCATTGTTTAACGGCTATGGCGAGGTAGTAGGCGTTGTCAACGAAAAGTATGTGTACGACTATGCGGAGAACGTTGGCTTTGCAATCACCATCAATGAAGCAAAGGACGTAATTAATGACCTTATCGCAAAGGGATATGTTTCGGGACGTGCGGTTATCGGCATTATGTATCTTGAAGTAACCGATTCTATTGCTGCTTACAACGGCATCACAGCCGGCTGGCAGGTAACCGAAATCAATTCGGATATGCCTGTAGCAAAGAGTGGGCTGCTGGTTGGTGACACCATCGTTAAGATTGACGGACTGGACGTTCTCAAGGAAGATGTATCGGAGATTTTCACCACGAAGAAGCCGGGAGATACTGTTACAGTAACGGTAGTCCGCAGCGATTCCCTTGGCAGAAAGCGTAACGTCAATATTAAGATTGAACTTTCCGAGTCGAAAGGCTAATCGAAATAATATGTAATCCCCCGATGTATATCGGGGGATTCAGTCTGCCGACAAGCTGTCATTCACAATGAAAAGAAGCCGAAATTTGCAGCTCATATTTCTGAGAAAAAAGACATAGCGGTGTCTATCCATTAAGTTATTCATTAATCGGAAATCGGACGCTTCATTTGGCAAAGTCATTTTTCATAATGTCAATAAAGCTTCTGACAATTTCGGGTGGAGTACTTCCTTTGTAATAAACACCAAATGGGATTGGCTCTCCATCAACAACCGGAATTTTCCTAAGACGGCGATTATCCGGAACAATCAGCTCGGGAATAACCGCCATTCCACAGCCAAGCTCTGCCAGCAGCAGGACTTCTTCAACGGTTGAGCAGAAACGAACCATGGATTGCGTTCTGTTTCCGATATACGCCTGTTCAGCATCAGCTATTTCCTTTAATGCCTTTGGTGCGGACATTACAATAAGCGGGTATTTATCAAGAGAGCGGATTTGTTCGATAGTTACGCTTTCCATATTGTATACGGGAAAATTCTCGGTGCAAACGCAAAAAATCCGCTCACTGAATATCTCTTTAAAAAAGATGCTATCGTATCCGGAATAGTTATTCCGGACGTCCAGAATAATATCAACTTGCTCGTCATACAGTGCCCTGTAGAGATTAGAAATAGTATCAACTTGAAACAATGGGTGGCATTTTTCATACTTAAGCAGCAACTCCTTTAGCGGTTCATACAGATACTTGATATGAGTCGGAAGTCTTATTCCTATCGTAAAAGACTTGTATTCTTCCGTTTCACCGCAAAACCTGTCTTTAGCCCTTTGACTTGCCTCAATGATAACTCGTGCGTCGTTTATCAGCAGTTTTCCTTCCTGCGTCAGCTCAACATTTCTTGTGGAACGCTTGAAAAGTCGGACGCCAAGTTCGTCCTCAAGCGTTTTGATATTTTTCGTCACTGCCGGCTGGGTAAT